>CAZNBK010000034.1:0-13932 GCA_964571105.1 uncultured Desulfovibrionaceae bacterium | reverse complement strand
GCATGTTGAAATTTGTTCCAACTGCCACCCCTTCTACACCGGCAAGCAGCGCTTTGTGGATACGGCCGGTCGTATTGACCGTTTCATGAAAAAGTACGCCAAGTACTCAGACGAAAAGAAAGCCTAGTTTTTTTCACCCGACCGGACCGTTGCCCGTGCAACGGTCCGGGGGATCTTTCTTATGCCCGAACAGGATTCTATGCCGCTGCGCAGCCAGGACATTTCCGGCCAGGCGCAAGCTGATGGTGTTGCCGCTGTGCCCGCAATAGAGGCCAAGCCGTGTGAGATTGCGGCTACTCTGGGCGGGCAGGCTGTGCTTGAAGGCATCATGATGCGCAGCAAAGACCGCCTGGCCATAGCCGTGCGCAAGGCCGACGGCAGCATTGTTGTGGAGCAGCGGCCCTGGTTTTCCTGCACCAAATCCCCATTCCTGAAGCGCCCCTTTGTGCGCGGCTTTCCCATTCTCGTGGAAACCCTGATCAACGGCATCAAGGCCCTGAATTTTTCCGCCGTGGCCACAGGCGAAGCAGAGGAAGGCACAGAAATCAAGGGTTGGCACCTGACTGTCACCCTGATTATTGCCGTGGCCTTTGCCCTGGGCCTGTTCGTGGTTTTGCCGCACCTTATGTCGCTTGGGCTGAACTGGCTTAATCTGGCCGGAGACGCCGAAAGCATCTCTTTCCATGCCTGGGACGGCTTGTTCAAATTTCTGGTTTTCATCACTTATATTGCGGCCATTTCTCTGATGCCCGATATCAAGCGGGTTTTTCAGTACCATGGGGCCGAGCACAAGGCCATTTGGGCCTTTGAAAGCAAAGTGGACCTCAACGCTTTTGAGGCTGCGGCCATGAGCCGCCTGCACCCGCGCTGCGGCACCACATTTCTGCTCTACGTCCTGAGCATCGCCATTATTCTCCATGCCGTGCTTGTGCCCATGTTGCTTTGGATCTGGGTGCCGGACAACGCCGTTATCAAGCACACCGTGGTTATCGCCTTTAAATTGCTGCTGATGCTGCCCATTGCCGCCATCGCTTATGAAGCCATCAGAGCCAGCGCCCGCATGGGCAACACCATATTCGGGCGCATGGCCCGCGCACCCGGCCTGCTGCTTCAGCTCATGACCACCCGCGAGCCTGATGAAGGCCAACTGGAAGTGGCGCTTGTCGCCTTGAAAGAAGCGCTCGGCCCGGATGCTCCTTACGAAATTTCTACACCTGCCTATTCATATGCGGAGTAACCCATGCTAGCCAAACTGGAAAATCTGGAGCGCAAATTCGAGGAGCTGGAACAGCAAATTTCCTCACCCGACATCCTCAACGACCAGGAACGCTACCGCAAGTTGACCAAGGCCCATTCCGACCTCAAGGAGGTTGTGGATGTTTTCCGCGAATTCAAGACCGTGGAAAAAGCCCTGAATGATAATAAAGAACTGATCGACGACCCGGACCCGGAAATCCGTCTCATGGCCCAGGAAGAAAGCACGGCTTTGCAACAGCAGCTCCCCGAATTGGAAGAGCAGCTGAAAGTTCTGCTTCTGCCCGCAGACCCCCTGGATGAAAAGAATATTATCCTGGAAATCCGGGCCGGCACCGGCGGCGAAGAAGCCGCCCTGTTTGCCGGTGACCTGTTCCGCATGTATTCGCGTTATGCCGAAGCAAAAGGCTGGCGCGTGGAAATTATGAGCAGCAGCGAAACCGACACCGGCGGCTACAAGGAAGTCATCGCCCTCATCGCCGGTAATCGGGTCTACAGCCATATGAAATACGAATCCGGCACCCACCGCGTGCAGCGCGTTCCGGCCACCGAATCGCAAGGCCGTATCCACACGTCTGCTGTGACTGTGGCCATTCTGCCCGAAGCCGAGGAAGTGGACATCGATATCAAGCCGGATGAAATCCGGGTGGATGTTTTCCGGGCTTCCGGACCGGGCGGGCAAAGCGTTAACACCACCGACTCGGCTGTGCGCATCACCCACATTCCCACCGGGCTGGTAGTTTCCTGCCAGGATGAAAAATCTCAGCACAAAAACAAGGCCAAAGCGCTCAAGGTACTGCGCTCGCGTCTGTTCCAATACGAACAGGACAAACTAAACGCAGCCATGGCCGCTGACCGCAAATCCCAGGTCGGCTCCGGCGACCGCTCCGAGCGCATCCGCACGTATAATTTCCCGCAGAGCCGGGTTACCGACCATCGCATCAACCTGACCTTATATAAACTGGAAGCGGTCATGGAGGGAGATCTGCAGGAGCTGGTGAGCGCCCTGGCCGCCAATGCCCAAACCGAAGCCTTAAGGCACCAGGCCGATGTCTAGGCATTATTCAAGAAAGGGGAAAGCGCGGAACTAATTCCCCGCCGCTCTCCTCTCTCAAGCGCTCTTGTTTCTCCACTCCCAAATTTTGCCCTGGGCAGTTCAGCCATGCTTACCCCCAATATCGGAACATTCATAAGAGAAACTGTTGCTTTATTCCGCCGGGCAGAGATCGATTCACCCCGTTTATCTGCGGAGCTGCTGCTGGCGCATGCTTTGGAAGTGCGCCGGGAATATATTCTCACCCACCCGGAAGCCATCATCCCCCCTGACAGGTTAAAAATTGCGGAAAACCTGGCCAACCGCCGGGCAACCGGCGAACCCGTGGCCTATCTGCTCGGCTGCAAAGAATTTTATGGCCGCGACTTTGTGGTTAATAAACACACCCTGGTTCCCCGCCCGGAAACCGAACTGTTGATCGATCTGGCCTTGGCCGAGGTTGCAGATGCAAAGCCGGGCCTGTTTGCAGACCTGGGCACCGGCAGCGGTTGCATCGCCCTGACGTTACTGGCGGAGCTGCCGGACTGGCAGGCTCTGGCCGTTGATATTTCAGCGAGCGCCCTGGCCGTGGCTGCGCAAAACGCCGCCCGCCTCGCGGTTGACCGGCGCTGCGGATTTCTGCTCGCAGATATGCAACAGCCGCTCTTCACGCCCGGCAGCCTGGATTTGCTGCTCAGCAACCCACCGTACATCAGCCCGGAAGATTACGCGGAACTGGGCAAGGAAGTAAAAGAGCATGAACCGAAACTGGCTTTATGCTCCGAGGAGCACGGGCTGGCCCACCTGGCGGCTCTGGAAGCGGCGGGACGCCACTGCCTGAAGGCAGGGGGGAGCCTGTTGCTTGAGATCGGAAGCGACCAGGGTAAAACCGCGCCTGCATTGTTTGAGCGGGCAGCACAATTTTGGGCAGAAGCTACGGTGCACAACGATCTGGCCGGTCTTCCCCGGGTGTTGCATGTCCGGCGCAGCCAGATGTGCTAAAAAAGCACAGGGTGTGTAAAAGACACCACAGTCGTCCTTTGCGCTGCCTCTGCGCGCGAAAACAATCAGTATTTTCAGACAGTTCCGCCATGCCATAACATGGCATGCCCTTTGCATATAGGGGGCGGAGGCGGAATTTATGAAACAAACCACCATCAGACAAAGCATTACCTGTTCCGGCGTTGGTCTGCACAGCGGCAAGCTGGTCACCCTGGCCCTGCATCCCGCTGCGGAAAATACCGGGATAGTCTTTGATATTCATACCCAAAACGGCGTTCAGCGTGTGGAGCCCACCCCGCTGGCGGCCATGGGCACGGCCCTGGCCACCACTCTGGGAGCGCACGGCGCGTCTGCCTCCACGGTGGAGCACCTGCTGGCGGCCCTGCGCGGCTTGCAGGTAGACAACGTCATCATTGAAGTTAAAGGCGGCGAAGTGCCGATCATGGACGGCAGCGCGGCCTCCTTTGTGCTGCTTATCCACAATGCCGGCATCCTGCGCCAGTCTGCGCCCCGGCGGGTCTCCCGCATTGCCGAGCCGGTCGAATACGAACAGGACGGCAAATGGATCAAGGCCATGCCTTACAACGGTTTGCGCATTGATTACACCATTGATTTCGCCCACCCCCTCATTGGCGTGCAGACGCTGAGTCTGGAAATTACTCCGGAAACCTTCCGAGACGAGTTGGCCAAAGCGCGCACCTTCGGCTTTTTGCGCGATGTGGAATATATGCGCAAAAACGGCCTGGCCCTGGGCGGCTCTCTGGACAACGCCGTGGTCATTGACGAAGATTCCGTGCTCAATGAAGGCGGTCTGCGCTTCAGCGACGAATTCGTCCGGCACAAGATGCTCGATTTTATCGGCGACATGGCCCTTTTGGGCATGCCCCTGCAGGGCCACTTCCAAATCCACTGTTCCGGACATGCGGTGAACAATGCCTTCCTGCGCCTCATTTACGACAACCGCGATTACTATCTGGAAGAAGTAGAACTGGACGTTCGCCAGCCCATGAAGCAGCAGGTGCGGCAGCGCGCGGTGGAACGCCTCGCCCACGGCATCTCAGTACCGGCCTAATTTCTGGCCTGGCATAGATATTCACAACGGCGGGACTTGCAACAAGTCCCGCCGTTTTTGGTATATGGAGCGTGAAGATTGAATTGATACCTTGCCCTGAAAAACCTCGAAAGCGCCGTGGAGTAACGGCGCTTTCGAGGTGGCAGGCACTGCCGGGATTGTCCAGTCCGGGGGAGCTAGACGGATGCAGCCCGGACTTTACTGGAGTTTTCTAGACTGAACTGCTTGGTTGGTATACCCATCCGGCCATATCGGCCCGGATGGAAGTTAACGCGCCGGGACAAAAGCGCATTATGCACTGTTTAATACTGTTTAATATACTCTTCCAGACTTTCCGCATCACAGCTGCGGCTGACCCAGAACGCAGCGGCCCAAATCATCAGCGCCGTGGCTTGCGTATCGTCCAGGCGGCGCAGCTTGGCTTCCAGGGCGGCCTTGCCCGCACCGTGTTTGGTGTGGATCATATTCATGTCGCAAGCGTCCATAACCCGTAAAATCAAATAAGAAAGTCTGGTATTTTCGGGCAGAACACGCACATCGCGGTGCGCTTCCACTATGGTCATGAGTTCGGCTGCGGAAAATGTGGATTTGATATTATGAATGGCCCGGAAGAATGTATCCACAGCCCACGGCAGAATAAATTCCGCACCGGCACTTTTGGTGCGGAAATAATCTTTAAGCCATTTTTCCTGGTCACTGGAAATGCGAGCTGCAACTTGCGGCATGCGCTGTTCCTCATTGCCTGCGCGGCCTGTAAAAGCCCGTTTCAACCGGGCCGTTTGCCGCTCTGTTATGTGGTGCTGATGCCTGTATGCGCTTGTCGGACATGCAGGTCACAAGCCATGACAAACACACATTGGTCAAAGCCTAGCGTGAAACATACAAAAATTCAAGTAAAATTCTAGATTTGTTTTCTTCTCCAAAAATCGGCCCCTGGCAAGGTTTGCCAAACCGGCCACGTTCAGGTTATACTTTATAATTATTACCCTGTTAATCAGCTGCACCTGGAGCGTTCATGTATTTTTTTGCCTGTTTGGTTCTTTACCTGGTTGCCGAGGGGTCCGCGCTGGTCTTTGTGGCCGGTCTGATCGGCTGGCTGGGGGCCATTGCGCTTATCTTCCTTCTGAGCATGGTGGGCGGTTATCTGGCCCGCCAACAGGGCGCCCAGGCCCTGGTTAAAACGCAAGAAACCCTGGCCCGCAATGAGTCGCCCGATGAAGAAATTTTGCACGGACTGTTTATTTTCCTGGCCGGGGTGCTCATGTTCATCCCCGGTTTCATTACCGATATTGCCGGTCTGCTTTTGCTCACCCCTCCCCTGCGCAAAATTCTGGCGCCGAAACTCCTGGCTTTTCTCAAATCCAGAGTCGAACGCGGTCACTACATCAAAACCTATACGGTCTATGATTACCAGTGGCGCACCCCAAACAGCGACGATCCGGGCGTTATTGACCTGCCTTCACGGCAGGTGACCGGTAAGTCATCGGACAGTGAACCTGAGCAAAGCAACACAGAGCAAGGCAAATAACGCATGAGCCCGGCTTTCCCCGGTTCTGCCCAGGCAGTGCAGGCTGCGCGCCAGGCCGCTCAAAAAGAACGCCCTGCCCGTGAGTCCAGCGCGGGCAAAAATTCTTCGGGCAATCCTGCGGCTTCCCTCACGGCCACCCCGCCCCATCCGCCATTCTGGCAGGAGGTCGGCGCCACTGTAACCATGAGCCTGGGACTCAAGCCCAACTACAGTCTGGTGGGGCAATGGGTGCTGGTGCTGAGCGCCCTGAACATCCCGCACCGGGTCAGCCGCCAGGCCGGAAATTTCTATCTATACGTGCCGCTGATGTATCAGCAGCGGGCCGAGGAAGAGCTGGCTTCTTACCTGGAGGAAGACCTCAACAAACCCCGCCCCAAGCCAATGCCCAAATATGAAAACAGCCAGGTAACCTTGACCGTGCTTGTTGGCCTGGCCATTTTTCACGGTTTGTACACCGGCTGGTTCAAATGGCACCCCTTAACCCCGGAAGACTGGATTCGTCTTGGCGCGCTGGATGCCGGGCGAATTATCTTTGATCATGAATGGTACCGGGTGGTCACTGCCCTGACTTTGCACGCGGACAGCGCCCATCTTTTCGGCAACCTGTTTTTCGGCGGGCTGGTGGCCATCATTCTCTGCCGCCAATTGGGGGCCGGGCTCGGCTGGCTGCTGATCTTTCTCTCCGGGGTGCTGGGCAATGCCCTGATTACGGTCCTGCGCGGCGGGCCGCACATCAGCATCGGCGCGTCCACAGCCATGCTGGGCGGCATGGGCGTGCTCTGCGGCGCAGCCTTTTTCTCCATACAGCAAAAAGGCTGGCGGCGTATTGTTTTACCCATGGCCGCAGCGCTGGCCTGGCTGGCGTTTTTGGGTAGCGAGGGCGAAAAAACCGATTTGGGCGCGCACTTCACCGGCATGCTTTGCGGCCTGCCTCTCGGCGCTTGTGCCGGGCTATTGTTCAAGCACCATCTTTATCCGGGGCCGACCCTGGACCGCATACTCGGGCTCCTGGCCCTGGTTGTCATTGCCCTGGCCTGGTTTGTGGCCTTTGTGCGCGGCTAGGGCATTTTAACCGGCCAGATCTGCGCCACCATGCCTATTTTGCAAAAGCCGCCTCGTGGCGCTCCATGAACTGTTCCATGGTATAGTAATGCTCCTGCGTGCCGTAATGCTCCACGCAAAAAGAAGCGGCTGTGGACCCCAGCTTGGCGCAGTCGGCCAAATCACGCCCCCGGCGAAGCCCCCAGACCAAACCCGCCCGGAAGGCATCGCCGCAACCGGTGGGCTCAACCGCCTTCGGCACGGCCACGGCAGGGACATGAACCGGCTCAGCGCCCTGCCGCTCAACAAGACAACCCTGCTCGCCCAAAGTGGTAATAATGCTCCCGGTAAGGCTGAGCAGATAGTCTTTATCGCAGGAAAGCGCCGTGCAGATTAGTTCGATTTCATAGTCGTTACAAATAAGCATGTACGAGCCGGTCAGGGAGGAGAGCAGAGTTTCCTTGGACAAGGCCGGTATTTGCTGGCCCGGGTCAAAGATATAAGGCGTTTGGGCTTCCTTGTAGCGCAGCGGCAGGGAGTACATGTCGTCCATATTGCCCGCGCCGACAATGGCAATATCGGAACTGCCCAAAGTGCCGGGGAAATCATAATTACAAGAGTGCTTCATGGCTGCCGGGCAAAAGGCGTTGAGCTGGTTGCCGCCGTTGTCGGTAATGATATATGCCCCTGCGGTGAGTTCTTCTTTCATTTCCCGCACACCCTCCAGAGACAGCCCCAAGCGGACCAGCTCCTGGGCATAGTTGTGAAAGTCCTTTCCGGCCTGGGAAAGTATCACAGCCTGCTCGCCCAGCAAAGACAGGGAATAGGCGATGTTTCCGGCTGTGCCGCCGCGCTTTTCCACAATGCTGTCAATGAGAAAGGATACACTCAGAATATGCAGTTTTTCAGGCAGGATATGGTCTTCAAAACGCCCCGGCAGGAGCATGATACGGTCAAAAGCCAGGGAACCGGAAACGTAGATTGCCATGCAAAACTCCTAAACGAAAGATTAAAAAATTAGCGAGGGTCATCTAGAACATTTTAAAATTGAAATCGCTAGCTCGAACCGACTTCAGCCCCAACCCAGTTAAAAAATTCAGGCAGCCCGGCAGTAAGGGGAAAAGCCACAATGGCGGGCAAATCGTAACTGTGTCTTTTGCGCACTTCTTCCACCACTTCCGAGACTTTGTCCTCGCTGGTTTTGGCCAGGAGTAAAACCTCATTGCTTTCGCAAACTTCTCCTTTCCAGCGATAAATGGAATATATGGAATCCACAATATTGGCGCAGGCAATGAGTCTTTTTTCCAGAAGTCCTCCGGCAATGGCCTTGGCCTCCGCCATATCCTTAACCGTCACATAAACTAAATGTGTCATTATCCCGCTTCCTTTGCACACCGGCTATTTTTAATAACTACCGCAAACTCTCCCTCTGAGCAACTTAAGGTTTTGCCCTCATTATTGTCTGGATAAAAAAACCAGGCAAGGCAATGATTCTCGCTCAAAAACTAAAGACGAGTACATGGCGGTCCTCGTATATACGCGCAAATGCAGAATTCTAATGCCAAAATGCTCTAGGCAAAAGCTCAGAAAGAGACTAGTTTAATATATTGCGGTCCGACTGAATTATCCGGACTGCGATGAGACTGTTTTTTGAAGAAAAACCAGCCCGCGCGCGGGAAATCCGATGGTGCTCCTCAGTTATTAACCGGACAATCATGATTTTGCTTAAATGATGGATAAGATCGATATCAAAACCAAGGCAGGGGAAATACTCGCCCGGCTAGGTCGGCGTTATCCGCACCCCCGCTCGCAGCTTACTGCGGAAAGCCCCTGGGAAATTCTGGTGGCCACGGTGCTGGCCGCTCAATGCACCGATGCCAGGGTCAACCTGATCACGCCGCATTTGTTCGCCCGCTGGCCCGGCCCCGGGGAACTGGCTGACGCCGGGCAGGCGGAGCTGGAAAGCGTGATCCGGTCCACAGGGCTTTTCCGCACCAAGGCCAAGCACCTCATAGCTGCGGCCCGGATAATAATATCTGAGTTCAGCGGTAAAGTACCGGATAATATGGACGATTTATTAAGGTTACCGGGCGTGGCCCGGAAAACGGCCAATATCATTCTTTGGGATGGATACGGGCACAACCGGGGCATTGCCGTGGACACCCATGTCAAACGCATTGCCTTCCGGCTGGGCCTGACCAAATCAGACCGCCCGGAAGTGATCGAGCGCGACTTGATGAAAATCTTCCCGCAGGAAACCTGGGGCGATTTGAATCACCGAATGGTCTGGTTTGGACGCGAGGTCTGCGATGCCCGCAACCCCCAATGCGAACAGTGCGAGTTGTCGGATATCTGCGCCAGGCAAGGTGTAGACTTACGGAAATAATACTGGACGAGACTTGCATATTCGCTATATTCGCCTATTATCCACAAACCGACCGGAAAAGACGGGCGCATCTGCCCGCACCGGCGGCAATTGGAGGCAGCCATGAGCGACAATATACTTAACGCAGCCGGCAATGAGCTGGAAATCATTGAGTTTTATATTGATGAAATCCAGGACGGACAGCCCTACCGCGGTTATTATGGGGTTAACGTAGCCAAGGTGCTTGAGATCATCCGCATTCCACCCATAACCCCCATGCCCAACCAACCCCACGAAGCGGTGCTGGGCACCTTTAATCTGCGCGGTTCGGTGCTGCCCCTGGTCAATCTCGGCGTATGGCTCGGCAAAAAAATGACCGAAACCCCCAACGACAAGGTCATTGTCTCCGAGTTCAGCGGGGTGGTCAGCGCTTTTCTGGTTTCCGGGGTGAATCACATTCACCGCCTGACCTGGAGCCAGGTGGAAAGGCCGGATAATTATCTGCAAGCCTTTAGCGGCGATTCCATCACCGGCGTAGTCCGCCTCAATGAAAAAATCATTTTCCTGCTGGATATGGAGCAGGTTATCGGCAGCATGACCTCCACCAGCAGCGCTGATGAAATCATCAGCAAAATGGATTCGGAAGATAAATTCGGTCGGGGCTACAAGATTTTTGTGGTTGACGATTCGCAGTCTGTGCGCCGGTTAATCTGCAAGATTCTCGAGCAGGTGGGTTTTGATGTGGAAACCCGGAACACCGGCCAGGAAGCCTGGGAACTGCTTCAGCAGTGGCGGCGGGAGGTTCTCGATGAAGGCGCTAATCTCAAGGATATTGTCAGCTTGATTGTTTCCGATATTGAAATGCCGGAAATGGACGGGCACACTTTGCTTAAAAATATCAAGGAAGACAGCGTCCTCAAAAGTATTCCGGTTATCCTGTTCTCATCGCACATTACCGAGGCCTTGCGCAAAAAAGGTGAGCGCCTGGGCGCGGATGACCAGATCGGAAAACCGGACCTGCCCTCGCTCACGCAGCGCATCCGTAAGTTTATCAGCACCGGGAACTAGGCTGGGGAGCGTCCGCCTTTACACCGGACCAAATGTAAAATATCATTGGTTGCGGAGTTTATTTTGCCTGAAACCATACTCTATCCTTGCTTTGTTCTGCTCGGCCTGGGCGTGGGCACGCTGGGCACACTCATCGGCGTGGGCGGCGGGTTTATTCTTATGCCCGTGCTGCTCATCCTCTACCCCGACGAACCTTCGGCCTATCTAACCGCCACCTCCCTGTCCGTGGTCTTTTTCAATGCCGTGTCCGGCTCTTTGGCTTATGCCAAGCAGCGGCGCATTGATTACAAATCCGGCCTTATCTTCGCCGCAGCGGCCATTCCCGGCACTATTATCGGAGCGCTGGGCACAGACCTCGTGGAGCGCAGCACCTTTACCGGCATCTTCGGGGTGGTGCTCATTGCCGGAGCGATTTTCCTGATGTTCAAGCCGCACGGCCAGAAAGCCTCAACCGCCGCCATCCCGGCCCCCGGCCTCAGCCACCGCTCCTTTACCGACAGCCAGGGCACCACGCACACCTATAGCTTTAAATTATACATCGGGATTATTATCAGCGTATTTGTGGGCGTGCTTTCCAGCTTTCTGGGCATCGGCGGCGGCATTATCCATGTGCCCGCGCTGGTTTACCTGCTCAATTTTCCTGTGCATATCGCCACGGCCACCTCATTGTTCATGCTGGCCATCATGTCCCTGTCCGGGGTGAGCACCCATTTGGTCAACGGCACGCTGGATCATGGCTTTTTAATGATCGTCTGCCTGGCTGTCGGCGTTATTTTCGGCGCTCAGCTCGGCGCTAAAATTTCCAAAAAACTTAAAGGCCGGGGCATTATCCTGGTCTTATCCACCGTGCTTATCTTTGTGGGCCTGCGGTTCTTGTACACATCCATTTTTTAAGCGGCCCAACCATGTCCGCTTGCCGCCTCTGCCTGCCGCTTAAAAGCACTCTCGCGCCGTGCCGTCAAAGCAGCACGCAGCTCGCCAGGGAGCAATTAACATTCGCCCCTGTTCTTTTTTGTAAATCCGCCGAAAAGAGTTCATGGCGCGCGTGCTTATCGCATTTATCCGGCAGGCTTTTTCAAAAGATAAATGCGCCAATGCCGTATTGGCAGAAGAATCTGAAATTGCTATATTTTGAACGCGGCTATTTTAGAGCATTTTAACATTGAAATTATATATTAAGCCAAAATGCTCTAATGCCGCCAGGAGGGCGGCAGCCGCGCAGCGGGAGCGAAGTGAAAACCACGCTTTTCACAAGCGTCCCTCGAGTGCGAGGCAGGACGCCGAGCCGAGAGGTATGCGATCAGGACCAGCAGCAGCACCCGCGAGATTGGCGCCTCCAGCGGCGAAGCAGCCGTTACCCGAGTGTGTTAACAAACGAGGGTTACGGATGAGGTCCGCAGCGCGTCAGGCGGGATTTACTCCCGCCGTTGCGACAATCTCAATGCGAAAATGCTATTAAGATGTAAGGAGACTGCCATGCGCAGGTTGCCCCCGACTGTAATTATTGTTGCCCTGCTTATTTCTCTGCTGGCCCCGTTCGCCCTGGCCCAGCCGGAGCAAAGCAGCACCCCCCTCAAAGTGATCTACGGATTTGACCGGGAATTCCCGCCATACAGCTTCACAGAGGCCGGCGGCGACGGCACGGGATTTGAGGTAGAACTGATTCAGGCCGTTTTCAGAGGACAAAACGTCAACCTGCAACTGCGGCCCCTGTCCTGGGATGTTATCCAGCTTGAGTTGGCCGCAGGACAGGTTTCACTGACCACCGGCATGGTCAAGACCACACAGCGCACCGGACTTTATGAGTTCAGCGAACTGCCCACCATTTCCGCCAACATCCGGTTCTTCACCAAAGTGCGCAACCGGGTGCCCGACCCTGCCATGCTGCGCGGCCAGACCGTGGCCGTGGAAAAAGGCTCGTACGCCCAGCGGCTTTTGGACATGTACGGCGGCATCATTGTCAAACCCTACGACTCCAAGCAAGACGCGCTGCGCGCCCTGTTTTCCGACCAGGTGGTCGCTTACTGCGGCCCCGAAGGCAACACTTACCACTTGCTGGACAAATTAAAATTCAACGGCATAGTCGCCCTGGGCACGCCCTTGCGCCTGTCGGACATGTACATTGCCATAAACAAGGAACAGGCGGCGCTGCTCAAGCCCATTGTGGACACGGGCATGCGCTTGCTGGTGCAGAGCGGCGAATACGAACGCATCTATCGGCGCTGGTTTGTGCAGGAACTTACGCCGGAAGAACTCACCACGCTTAAGGATGCCGCCGCCAAAGCCTCGATC
Organism: uncultured Desulfovibrionaceae bacterium; assembly: GCA_964571105.1. GTDB lineage: Bacteria > Desulfobacterota > Desulfovibrionia > Desulfovibrionales > Desulfovibrionaceae > JAVBRZ01. The sequence continues at coordinate 1,277 of CAZNBK010000034.1, read as the reverse complement.
ACCGCCTACGCGCCGTACTCACGCCTGGGTATGGGCGCGGCTGTCTTGTCCAAAACCGGCAAGATTTACAGCGGCTGCACTGTGGAAAACGCCCTGCTTTCCCTCAATATCAGCGCTCTGCGCAACGCCCTGGGAGCGGCAGTGCTGGCCGGGGACACGGAAATTCGGGCCGCGGTCATTGTTGACTCCACAGATAAAAATGTGGTTCCCGCGTCTGCCGAGGACATCCAGTACATTTATGAATTCAATCGGGGCACTTTGCTGGTTCAGGAACAAAACCCGGATCAAACCTGGCAGACCCTGACCGCCGGAGAACTGCTGCCCAACCCTGTACGCCTGCGCCCGGTGGAAGAACTTGAGGAATAGCCGGGACTGCCTTTGATTAATATTTTCGGGGCGGCAGCCCTTCCCCAGCGCCTCCGGCAGCGGTGACGGAAAAGAAATTAAAAAAAGGGAGAAGCGACACGCTTCTCCCTTTTTTTACCGCCAGGCCGGGTTAATTAATCGGCCTGCTTGCGGATAAAGGAGGGAATTTCAAACTCGTCTTCATCAAAGACAAAATCATTTTCACCGGGCGCATGGCCGGGGCGCACGCCTTCGCGGGACGGTCTGCCGCTGCCCTGCATGCGCATGACGCTGGGCACATCGCGGTTGCCGTCGGCATAGTTACGCACCGGGCGGGGCATGCCCACGCCTTCTTCGCCCGGCACAGTCCAACTCTGCGTGGACGGCGTCTTGGGCGCGGCAGTGTCAATGCCGCGGCTGGCGCTGCCGGAGCGGGGCGGGAACATTTTCACCGTGCCCCCCACACTGTCGTGGAGCTGGTTATTCTTGGCTTCAATGCCCGTGGCGATAACCGTGATGCGAATTTCGTCTTCCACGGTTTCGTCAAAAACCACCCCGAAGAAGATCTGAGCATCTTCGTCAGAGGCATCTTCAATAATGCTCATGGCTTCGGCCACTTCTTCCATGGTTACTTCATAAGAGGCAGTCACGTTCATGAGCACGCCGCGCGCGCCGTCAATGGACACGTCTTCCAGCAACGGGCTGGTAATGGCCTTCATGGCGGCCTCGCGAGCGCGAGCTTCGCCGCTGGCTACACCGGCGCCCATCATGGCCAGACCGGCCTCACCCATGACGGAGCGGACATCGGCAAAGTCGAGGTTAATCAGCCCGGGCACCATAATCAGGTCGGAGATACCGCGGACCGCGTGGTAAAGCACCTCGTCGGATTTCTTGAGCATTTCAATGAAAGGGGCTTTCTTGGGGGCGAGGGT
>CAZNBK010000033.1:8209-14275 GCA_964571105.1 uncultured Desulfovibrionaceae bacterium | reverse complement strand
ATTTACGGAAATCTGCTGGGCCTAAAGCCCAGCCAGATTAAATCCCTGGAACGGCTGTATGCCCGCCGTTACCCGGTTAAGGGCGGCTACAGCCTCGATCAGGCCCGGGAGCTGGCTGCGCTGTCCCGCAGCCTGTCGCGGCAGGTGGCCGTGTTCCTCGACCGTCAAGGCCGGGTGAATATGGTCCTGGTGGGCGACGCCGCAGGCATTACCATCCCGGAATTGGGCGGTCGTACCGGACAAACCCGTTTGCGCGGCCTGCGCCTCATGCACACCCACCTGTCCGGAGAACCCCTGTCCCAGGAAGACCTCATGGACATGCTCTTCCTGCGCCTGGACAGCCTTAGCGTCATCAATGTTGATTCCTTCGGCCTGCCGCAAACCTTCCAATTGGCCCATCTGGTGCCCCCCGACCAATCGGGCCGGGCCTACCATGTGTTCGAGCCGCAAGACTGGGACAAGGTGGATACCGACTTTTCCGCCCTGGTCACTGCCCTGGAAGATGAACTGGCCCGCAGTGACGAGCTGGTCCCCTCGGAAAAGGGCAAGGAGCGGGCCATCCTGGTCAGCGTAAGCACCGCGTCGCGCCTGGCCCAGGAAAGCCGACTTAACGAGCTGGCCGAACTGGCCCGAACCGCCGGTTTGCACGTGGCCGGCAGCCTGGTGCAACGGGTCGGCGAAATCAATCCCAAATTCATCCTCGGGCGAGGCAAGGCCGCCGACCTTGAAGTGCTGGCCCTGCAACAAAACGCCGGAGTGATTATCTTTGACGGCGAACTATCCCCTTCCCAGCTCAATGCCCTGGCGGCCATCACTGAGCGCAAAGTCCTGGACCGCACCCAGGTTATTCTGGATATCTTTGCCCAGCGCGCCGCCACCCGGGCCGGTCGCCTGCAGGTGGAGCTGGCCCAGCTTAAATACACCCTGCCCCGCCTGGCCGGAGCCGCAGCCGGACGGGCCATGGACCGTCTGACCGGCGGCATCGGGGGGCGCGGCCCTGGTGAGACCAAACTGGAAACCGACCGCCGTAAAATCCGCGAGCGCATCACCCGCCTCGGCGGTCGCCTGGACAGCATCCGTAAACAACGCTCCTTTATCCGGGCCAGGCGCGCCAAGGCCAGATTGCCCATTGTCAGCCTGGTTGGCTACACCAACTCCGGCAAATCCACCCTGCTCAACGCCTTGACCCGCTCCGAAGTGCTGACGGAAAACAAACTGTTCGCCACCCTGGACCCCACCTCACGGCGGCTGCGCGTGCCCACCGAGCGCGAGATTATTCTGGTGGATACCGTTGGCTTTATCCGCGATCTGCCCAAAGAACTCAAAGAAGCCTTTCAGGCCACCCTGGAAGAATTAGCCGTGGCCGACCTTTTGGTCCATGTGGCCGACGCCGGGCACATGGAGCTGGCCGAACAACTGGCCTCGGTGCAGGAGATCCTGCGCAGCCTGGACTTGCAGGATATTCCCTGCCTGCTGGTTTTGAACAAATGGGACAGCGTAACCCCGGAACAGACCGAAATCCTGGACCTGGCCTACCCCGAAGCCATAAAAATCTCCGCCCTGACCGGCCAGGGTCTGCCCGAACTTTCCGAAGAAATCGCCCGGCGAATTTAACCTGACTATCTGGGGGAAGGAACCACAAGCCCCCTCCCTCTTTAACCCCGAATTTTCATTTCAGGCCAGGCGAGATGGCCTCTAGGCGGCATTATTTTGGCCAAGCTGGGCGCCCGAATCCTTTTCAAGTTTTGCGTTGCGCAAAAAGTACGTAAGAAAGCTCTCCTTGCCGGAAAAGGCTTCAGGTTGCGCAGACCAATACGTTTTGGCCGAAAAGTATGGTGAAGGATCGGCAAGTAAGCTGTTCCCAAATCTATAAAAGCTAAACAATGGTTCCAAACCGCTATTCAGCAAAAATTTATTATTTTTTATCACGTAGTGCGGCTCAAAATATTTATTTGGCCACGCATTTTCATATACACCATAGTATATATAATGCAAAACTGGAGAAATACCACTATCTGTCCTTTTAATTAATGATGCATTGGCGGAGCGATACCATTCAGAATCAAATAAATGAGACTCTAAATAGTTTTTACATTTTTCCCCAATAATTCCTTGAGCCACCTCCTTATAAGGGTTCAAAGCATCTATATTAATTTTATTTCTCAACAGCAAAGTACCTAAATACTCTATATATACCATTTTATATTCGTCGTCACTCACCTTGCTGATTATTTCCTCAACAACGCTATCCAGCTCACCAAGTTTTTCCATGGCATAATACTTCATCAAATAATACCATACTGGTGAAGGATTATTAACCACAAGGCCAAGATCAGCCCACTCCTTGGCAGCTTTCCAGTTCATAGCATTTACTTGATAAGTAAGGTTATCAAAGTAATAAGGTCTCATCACTTCAATATCCGCACAACCGTTGTTCAGCTGTCGAGGATTTATGCTCAAGTTTTCCCAACACTTAATGGCGCCTTGTAAATCACCTTTTGCATGAAGGATCCTTGCATAATTGAATCTGGGCATTAAATCTGATTTATTACTAAGATTGCAATTATTTAAATAGAAGTCCACACCTTCATCAAACTTTCTTTGCTGTAACAACAACTTTAAAATATAATTAAATACATCGTTACGGTTATGCTTAATTTTTTTAAGACTGCTTTTCAACACTTCCACGGCTTGGCCAAGCTTTCCTTGATAAGCCAGAGCTTCCGCTCTTAAAATATGATGGTCCGTCTGATTACTAATTTCGCACAATTTATTCAAAACAACACCAGATGCACCAAAAGCACCTTGCTCCATATGGCTTTTAGCCAACAAATACAACAGCCGCGGCTCTGACGGAAAACGACGCAGAGCTTCTTGAACAAAAACAACTGACTTGCCGAATTCCCGCCTCTCAGCCAAGCAATTAGCATATGTCACATACTTATCAGGGTCGCCCGGATTGGCATTGACCGCGCGCAAAGCTGCCGCTGCATCCACCTGGATTATGCCGCCTGAAGCACATTCGAATTTTGTAAAAGCAGTACCGTTTTCCGCCACCCTCCATGGCCCGTATATTGAAATATCACGGTACTTTTCACCGGATACACCGGATAGAAACGAAAACAAGGAGGGAAAAATATTAACATGACTATGGGTGACAAGAGGTAATGCGCCTTTGGGCAACCTGGCCGCCATAAATACACCGAAGTGGTCCTGAACGACCAGTTCATGGGATAGACCAGCGTCGGAAATATTTTTATTCACATCGCCTTCCCAAACTTCCAGATATTTTTTTCCGCCATGGTCACCCGAGGCAATAATTATGGCTTCAGGGTCGTGCTTGACAATCATGGAAATCATTTCCTTGAAGTCTTCCTTAGCCTGCGCGTAACTTTGCAGATAAATGGAATCCCATTCCGCTTGTTTTTGCTTGTATCTATGCCGTGCACCAAACCTGATCATAAAGAAAGAAGGGCTTTTGGCCTTGGTAATACGTGACCGGGTTGCGGCCAGGATATCTTTGAATGTCACCTGGGATTCCGTTGCCAGGGGGTCAATTCCCTTTATCGCTTTTCTTAGTATTGTGGACTGCACAAACAATGGTCCCAAAAAAGCGTAGAGATCTGTTACCCATTTGGGAATGGCGAACGAACAATAATCAGCCCATTCGGCATATCGCAAAAATGTATACTGTATGGAATCAATAAAATTAATCTTATAACCGTTGCCAACCAATTCCTTGATTGTTGCAGGAGATTCGAAAGGTGCTTGTCTAAAATCAACACCAAACTTATTCTCCAGCAATACCGCAACTGTTCCTCGTGTATCAGACATATTTGAATAGAAAGATTCATACGTCGTAAAAGAATATTCCTCCAAGAAATTATCAAGTGAAGGATCATATTCTTGCCTGTATATATTATTAAAAGATTTTTCACTGTGAAGTGATTCTAAAAATAAATAATAAATATTAGGTTTTGTTTTAAACTTGTATTCAGAATTGTGTTTGATATTATTTTTTTCATAAACTGCATCACCAATCAACAAAATTTTTTCCGCTTTGATGTTTTTAATTAGATCAAGTGCAGTGATAAATATTGATAAACATAAACCACAAGTTAGAATGGGAAGATTAAAAATAAGTTTGCATGAAATATCCAAAAATACCATGGCGGCAAAAGAGAAAGCAAGCTGCCGCCTGGTTTTGAACAGATCCCTGAAAAGTTGCTGCCCAAAAATATATAATATGCCGGCCATGCCTAGTGCGCTTAATATCTTGCCCACCTGGTTCGCATAATTAAAAGGGATATTCGAAATTACCAAGAGCACAACACTCAGCAGCCCCGCTGCGCAAAGACCCGCAAGCACGGCTGTGAACAACGCGTAGAATATCTGTCGCCCCGAAAAATACCTTGTATTTACAGACACAAACAGCAGCGTTGGCGCCAAAGCCGCCAAAGAAAACGACACGAACAAAGAATTCAGATACTCAAGCATGCCCCACCTCTTAACGCTTGCCCAAAAGAAACATTATTCTGGTTTTATTTTCCAGCGGAACCCGCTCCAGAACACGAAACTCCTGGGCAAAGGCCTTCAGAAACGCGTCTTCCATGATATCTTCAAAAATATCGTCCCTGGCCGCCAGCAAGCGTTGGATCTGGCTGTCCTCTTTGCCAATAAATTCGATAATCAGATGCCCGCCCGGCTTCAGGAGCTTGGAAAACCAGGCTGCCTGCCGCGCAAAGGGAATACCGGCGGTAATTCTTAAATGATGGACCAGAGCCAGCACGGCCAACGCATCCGCCTTGACCCGTTCGCTGAACGATGTCCGCTCGGCATTGGCCCAACCGATAGCCCCGGACGGATTGGCCGCATCGATGACCAGGGGCAAAATGTTGGCGCTGTGTTGCTGTTGCAGGCTTTGGTAATGCGCGCCCACTGCCTTGGGATCTATATCCGCGGCCAGCACATAATCGGCATGTTCCGCCAGAATCCGGCTGTACTTGCCGGTATTGGCACCCAAATCCACGGCCAGGCTGTGGCGGTTTTTCTTAAGACAGGCGGCGGCCAGGCGGTTAACGGTTTGCAGTTTGTCCGCTTCCGCGGCATCACTATAATTGGTGTCTGTGTAATAATTTTCCCATTCTGTTTCAGCGCTGTACGGCTGCAACGAGCGCACCGTGCCCTGCAGCGACTCCACAACGGAAACCAGGCCGCTCTTGCTGATTTTGGTTTGCCTGACTTTGGCGGCGGAGACGGGAGCATCGGCATACTTTTTTTCCGCCCTGGCGTGCATGTGCACATGCATTTGCAAGCCCGGCTTCAGGCGAGAGGAAAACGGCAACAAGGCCGAAGTGGTTTCCAGGGGAATGCCGTCGATCCACAACTGCGGCAGCCGGTGCAAATCGGGAAAATATTTTTGCAGCGCCAGGGGTGCCAGAAAATGCATGCAGAACTGCCGGTAGCCCTGCCAGACAGATCCTTCCGTATAAACATCGAATGAAAGCAGATCGATGAACTTGGCCGCAGCCCCTATGAACTGCACGTTATAGGCCGATGCGTCCACCGTGCTCAAATCTTTACGCAAGGCTTCCAGTTGGACATCCAGGGTCAGCAATGCAGCGTCTTTAAGCTGGGCAAACGACCATTCATAGGGGTAGCTTATGAATGGAACTTGTTCGGGCAAAAGCCATTTCCAGACCGCGTTATCCGCTGTGCCGGCAGCGGCCTCGGGCAGCTCGGAAAATGAAATCATCCGTCCGGCGGCAATCAGTTCCGGAAAAAGACCGCTTTGTTCTATACGCTCCCACACCGGCTTGAAACATTGATTGACGGTGCGGACAACCTGCCCGTCTTCCCGCTGATACACGGTGCCGGAAAAATCCCGGAAAGAACTCTCAACCTGGCGCATTTTATACTCTACTTTGATTTTGCGAATACCTGTTTGATTTTATTGAAAAACCGCGAAACAGCGGCCAGGGAAGCAATAATCCCCTGCACCACGGTGCTTCCGGCTCCGGAGTCAAGGTAGCCGGCCGCAAGGGCATCGCTGCTCAGGCAGAGCAA
>CAZNBK010000033.1:0-8109 GCA_964571105.1 uncultured Desulfovibrionaceae bacterium | reverse complement strand
TGCACCATCTGTGCCACAAAAAATTGACGAGGCGATAAATCGACATATGCCCCAAGCCGCGACATACTTTGAATTCCACGGCGCCAGACTGATCAACAGCAGGCTGATTTCTCCTGCTGTTCGCCGGGAAATAGAAACCGGACACTACGAAGGCGATGAGATCGCCTGTGTCTTGCAGACCATCCGGCCCGACGACATTGTGCTGGAATTGGGGGCGGGTATCGGGGCCTTGTCTGCGGTGGTCATGAAGCGCAAACCCGCTCACAGCTGGGTTTGCGTGGAAGCCAACCCGGACCTGGCGCCGCTGATCAGAAAAAACCACAAACTTAACGACATTGCTGCCTGCACGGTACTCACCGGCGTGCTCAGCCGCAGCAGCCGGACCGCGGAATATGACTTTTACGTGCCTGAGGATTTTTGGGCGGCCTCCCTGCAAAAGCCCGCCGGGCAAACGGTCGCAATAAAAAAAACACCCGCCTTGCCTGCAAATGATCTTTTGGCCGACATCAGCCCGACCTTTGTTATCTGCGATATTGAAGGCGGCGAATACGATCTCTTTGCTCCCGGTTTGGATTTAAGTTCGGTGCGCAAAATCTGCCTGGAAGTACACGCGGCCGGACCGGACGAATTGGCCGCGCTGCACCGTTTCTTTACGGAATCAGGCTTCAGTCTGGTGGCGGGAAATTTTGCCCCCGGAGTGGTGTTTATGCAGCGGGAAGGCCGGGAGGGAAATGCATACCCAAGGTGAGCGTACTTCCCATGTCCGACCCTCGATTCTCATTGCTGAAAAGTACCGATTATTGCCGAGTGTTGCCGAGAAAAGAATATGGGCTCTCTGGCGACAACGCGCACAAACAGGTGACATTTGGCAACACCAAGCGGTTCCATAGACTTTTTTGGATGCATCTGCCCTGTAATGACATCTGCTGACCGCTTGACAACAATGTGAGCCGGATGTAACAAACGCGTTCACGGAAATAAACTTATGAACGCAAAGACACTTTACACCTATTTCATGCGAAACGCCGACCAGAACGGCGTCTTCTCGTTTGACTGCTGGTGGTGGTGCTCTTTTTCGCGGTCATGAGTCATGTCTGAAAAATAGAGCACATGTTTCAGGGGCCGCAGGCAACGCTTGCGGCCCTTTTCTTATGCTGTGGTCCCCGTTGCCTGCCCCCGGCAACAACCAGGAGACCATATGCACGTCACTCTCATCCAATCTGCCGGAAATCCGAAAATCTTTTTCGGTGCAATCATACGCCTTGCGCTTGGCTCTGGCGTTTCCAGCTTTCATACCGACAACGCAGCTCTGATCTACAGGTGCTGGAACTCGTCTTTTTACAACAAAAAAAGTGGGCGATGGCAAAGCGCCATGTAACTTACTGCAAGGTGCTCGAGTTTTATAACATTGCAAAGTTAAAATGCTCTAAAGGAAAATAACCATGATCAAAAATATACTTTCAAAGCTTACTGCCGGCAAAGAACTTGCCGGAAATGAAATCGTCGAATTCATCTCAGCTGTGAACAATGATGACGTCAGCGAGGTGCAGATCGGCGGTTTCCAGGTCGCCCTGATGATGAAAGGCCCAACTTTGGGCGAGATAGTAGCAATCGCCGGTTCCATGCGCGACAACTGCGTAAAAATCGCCCCGAAGGTGGGAGAGGAGCTCATGGATACCTGCGGAACGGGCGGCGGGCTGTCTACCTTCAACATCTCGACGGCGGCGGCCATTGTAGCCGCCTGCGCGGGGATACCCCTGGCAAAGCACGGAAGCCGCTCCATAGCCAGCTTGTCCGGAAGCGCGGACGTTTTGGAGGCTCTGGGCGTCGAAATTAAACTCAGCGCTCTCGGCGTGGAAAAAATGATCGAGGAGATCGGCATCTCGTTCCTGTACGCGCCCTTGTTTCATCCGGTCATGAGCAAAGTGCTGCACCCGGAAACCGAATTGGGAATAAAGACCATCTTCTACACGATCATTGGCCCGCTGATAAACCCCGCTCTGGCGAAACGGCACCTTCTGGGCGTGTATAAGCCGGAACTGCTCGACACAGTCAGTCTGGTTGCCAGAGACCTGGGCTACACGCGGGCGCTGTTCGTGCACGGCACTGACGGCCTGGATGAGCTTTCACTGCTGGGCGCGACCCAAATTTGTGAACTGCGCGATGGGCAGATAATGAAGTATGAGCTGACTCCTGAACAAATGGGGCTGAGCCGCTGCCGCCTTGAAGATATCGCTACCGGTACGCCCGCCGCGAACGCGGAAATGATCAAGGCCGTCTTTTCCGGCAAAGACAGGGGACACCGCCGCAACGCCATACTGCTTAACGCCGCGGGCGCTTTGTATATCGGGGATCGGGCGGGCAGCATCAAGGAAGGCGTGCATCTGGCGGCGGAACTGGTCGACGGCGGCAACGCCGAAAAAAAGCTGGAGCAGCTTATTGAGGCCTCTCACGATTTTGCGGCAAGGCACGCGGCATGATGAACTTTCTGGAAGCCTTAAAGCAACGCGCCCTGAGTCGGCGCATGCCGGTAATAGCCGACATCAAAAATCGCAGCCCGAAAGAAGGCCCGCTTATCGGCGGCAGGGATGTCCTCGCGCTGGCAGAAACCCTGATTTCCGCAGGTGCGCCGGCACTCTCCGTGGTCACCGAGGAAAAGTATTTCGGCGGCTCGCTGGACATGCTTGAGCGCATAAGCGCCAATGTTGCCGTTCCCGTGCTCCGCAAGGATTTCATACGGACCGAGAAGCAAATTCAGGAAACTGCCTCGGCGGGCGCTTCCGCTGTTTTGCTCATCGTGGCAATGCTGGATGAAACACGGCTTGGCCGTCTGTACGAAGCCTCGCTCAAGCACGGGCTGACCGCGCTTGTGGAGACCCACAACCTTGCCGAAATCAAAATGGCGAACGCCATCAGCCCGGAGCTTGTCGGCATAAACAACAGGGACATTCTGTCTCTGGAAAGAGACGACGGAGAGGTGGGGGCCACGGAGCGGCTGGTCAGGGAGGTACGGGGTGGGGCGGTGCCGGGCAAGACAAGTCTGGACAATCCATTTCATGGCTGCCCCTTTATTGTAAGCGAAAGCTCCATCATGACCCCGGACGACGTGGCGCGGGCGAAAAAAGCGGGAGCTAACGCCGTTCTCGTGGGAACAGCGCTCTTAAAGGCATCGGATATAGCTCAAAAGTACGAAGAGCTTTCCATACCCAGCACGGAAGGCCGGTAGCTCCATGAAAATAAAGGTATGCGGAATCACAACGGAAGCTGACATCCGACTCTGCGTCAACGCAGGGGCGGACGCCTGCGGCTTTGTCGTGGAATACCCGGCGGATGTGCCGTGGAATCTCAATGCCGAAAAAGCCGCCTCACTCGTCAAACAAGCGTCCGGCGGCATCAGCACGTTCATGGTCACGGGCGGCAGCCCTGATCGGGTAGTCAGCTTGGCGCGCAAGGTAAGGCCGGACTTTGTCCAATTGCACCATGAAGAAACGCTGGCCGAGGTTTCTGAAATATCGGCCAGACTGAAAGCCCTGGAGATTTCCACGGTAAAGGCTCTTCGGATAGACGGCAACGGTAGGCTGAACTTTGAAATCCCGGATATCGCCGCTGCAGCCAAAGCCCTTGAAAGGGCAGGAACGAACGCGTTGCTGATCGATTCTTTTACGCGGGATCGACCCGGCGGCTCCGGACGCGCGGTTGATTCCGGCGCTTACGTGGCGCTCAGAAAAAGTACCAGCCTGCCGGTTATCCTGGCCGGAGGGCTAACCCCGGGCAACCTGGGTGCGCTCGTCCCGGCGGGATGCCCGCCGTATATGCTGGATGTGCTCAGCGGCGTGGAATCGTCACCGGGGATAAAAGACAAGGATAAAGTGACCGCGTTTGTAAAAGCGGCACACGCACTGCAAAAGGAGAAAAATATATGAGTAAGGGAAGATTCGGCGCTTACGGCGGTCAGTATATACCGGAAACGCTGATGAGCGAAATTATCGCTCTTGAAGGGCATTATAAACGCTGCATGGCCGATGTCGGCTTCCGCGCGGAACTGGACGCTTTGCTGCGCAATTACGCCGGAAGACCGTCCATGCTCTACTTCGCGGAAAAAATGACCAATGACCTCGGCGGAGCGAAAATCTACCTCAAGCGCGAGGATTTAAACCACACCGGATCACACAAGATCAACAACGTTCTCGGACAGGCGCTTCTGGCCAAATATATGGGCAAGACAAGGGTAATTGCGGAAACCGGGGCTGGCCAGCACGGCGTGGCCACAGCCACCGCCGCCGCGCTTCTCGGGCTTGAATGCGCGATCTTCATGGGCCGCGAGGACATAGAGCGCCAACGTCTGAACGTTTACCGGATGGAGCTTCTCGGCGCCAAGGTAATTGCCGTCGAAACCGGGACCATGACCCTGAAGGACGCAGTAAACGAAACCATGCGCGAATGGACGGGCAGAGTGAGCGATACCCTTTACGTTCTGGGCTCCGTCATGGGGCCGCATCCGTTCCCGACCATGGTGCGGGACTTTCAAAGCGTGATCGGCCGGGAATCCAAAGAGCAGATCCAAGCCTGCGAAGGGCGCCTTCCCGATGCGGTGGTGGCCTGCTGCGGTGGAGGAAGCAACGCTATGGGCCTGTTTTATCCCTTCATCGAGAATACAGACGTCAGGCTTATCGGCTGCGAGGCAGCCGGGCACGGCCTCAATACCGAAAAGCACGCCGCCGCAATCGCCAAAGGCGTGCCCGGCGTGCTGCACGGCATGAAATCCTACTTTTGCCAGGACGAGTTCGGTCAGATCCTGCCCGTATATTCCATTTCGGCGGGCCTTGATTACCCCGGCATCGGGCCGGAACATGCCTGGTTGCATGATTCGGGCCGCGCCGAATATGTGCCGGTCACGGACGAAGATGCCGTTTCGGCCTTTGAATACCTGGCGCGCACCGAGGGTATAATACCGGCCATAGAAAGCGCCCATGCCGTGGCCCATGTATTGAAAATAGCCCCGGCCATGCCCAGGGATAAAATTATCGTCATCTGCCTTTCGGGCAGAGGAGACAAAGACGTTGCTGCAATCGCAAGATACAGGGGGAAAAAGCTTTATGAATAAGACAAACAGAATAGCCGGGGCCTTTGAGAACGGTAAGGCTTTTATCGCATTCATAACCGGGGGCGACCCGTCAATTGAAAAATCCGAAGAGTATATTTTGAAGATGCTTGAGGCCGGGGCCGATATTGTTGAGATCGGCATTCCCTTCTCAGACCCCATAGCGGAAGGACCGACCATTCAGAACGCGAACACGCGCGCCCTAGCGGCTGGAACAACGGTGGACAAGCTGTTTTCGATGGTGAAATCACTGCGGAAAAAAACCAGCGCGCCGCTGTTATTCATGACCTACCTGAATCCTGTATTCCATTACGGCTATGAGCGATTTTTTTCCGAATGCGAACGCACTGGAATTGACGGAATCATCATACCGGATTTGCCTTTCGAGGAGCACAGCGAACTTGCTGATACGGCCGCCGCACACGGGGTAATACTGATAACCATGGTTGCCCCCACCTCGGAAGCCAGGCTGGGCCTGCTGATTCAACCCGCAGCCGGTTTCATCTATACCGTTGCGTCAATGGGAGTGACCGGGGTGCGTAGCAATCTTGACGCGAGCTTGGACGGACTGTTGAAAAAAATCAAGTCCGAAGCGACGATTCCCGTGGCGGTCGGATTCGGCATCGGCACACCGGAACAAGCCAGGCAGGTCTCGCGGTATGCGGACGGAGTCATTGTCGGCAGCGCCATAGTGCGCATAATCGAGCAGTACGGCGCGAACGCGGCAAGCCACATATCCGAATTCGTATCGCGAATGAAGGCCGCGATATCCGCCTGAGGTGTTGCGTGAAATATAAGGCGTTCGTCACAAGGTGCCCCAAAACTAAAAGGCGATACCGGCGTTGGTGAGCTCGGCCTGTCCTTCCGACTCTGCGCGGACGGCGCGACCAGCGGCCTGCCGTTCGATTGAGCCGTCCGTACAGGGATGCACCTGCCTGCGTGAAGGCGGGAACGGGAGTTTCGGTTTTAAGGCCAAACAACGACAACGAGCACAAGTAAAACGGCAAATAATCCTACAACCTGGTTTGTCCATTTTTCACTTGACAGGGGAAACCTTTAGGCGGAATATACTAAAGGAATCTAATTTAGAGCCTTTTCCTGCAATTTACTGCTGATTGGATTCCGGTTGCACAAATATCTTTCCTTGGGGGAGTTACTTCGGGGGCGCCAAGCTGCATCCGCGCCCGGTCTGGAGCATGGTCACCTGCAAACAATCACACAGGCTTTATCAGCAAAAAACGAAACTGCACGGTCGGTAATCTGTCCCCTCCATGCCTGGTGTCATTTGGATATCAATATGGCGGAAGAAAAAAACAGACACGCTGAGGATACAGCCTCAGAGCAATATCCTGAACAGGATGCGCGCGTACCCGGCCAGCAGGACGCGGCGGATTCTGCGGACATGGCCCGACTGCACAATCCGGTCAATGACAGTCCGGTCAACGACAACCCGGTCAATGACAACCCGGACCTGCCGCAGGGCGGCGGCCTTGCGGAAACGAACCCTGCCGCGCCAACGCCGCACGGCCTGGCTGACGCCGAGGACATGGCCTCCCTGGAAGACGGTCTGGTCATTCCGGAAGCCGGGCCTGAAGAACTTTTCAGCAACGACCTTGAAAATGCCGAAAGCGGGGGTGACCCGCTTTCCCAAGGCATTTTCAATTATCATTTCGACTCCGGCCAGCTGATCGGCTCGGTAAACAGCCTGGGCATGCTGGAAGGCGCATATTGGGAAGACGCTCAGGACCCGCTCCTCAGGGACAAGCTGACGCACGAAGGCGGGGAGTTTACCCCGGCCCCCCCACAGGTCCGTCTGGGCTTTGTTGATGGCGAGTTTTACCCCAAAGAGCATATGGTCATGGAGAGCGACCCCTACGGCATGCGCCTGGCCATCTCTCTGACCAAGCCCTCCAACGGGCTGGACGTTTTGCAGCTCAACATCAGCGGCACGGCCAAAATGGCCGGACCCGGCGAAACAAACCCTGCCGCCGGAGACTATTGCTTCCTGGATACCTGGACCATTTATCTGACCGGCGAAGATAATGCCGTTGGCCTGCCCGCCTCGCAATTTTTGACTTTTATGGGCAGCGGCAAATTTTCCCTGTCCCTGCCGCCGGGGGTTACAGATTTTTCCATCCGCATACCGCTCATCGACAACACCCTGAGCCAGATGGACCGCACGGTCACCTATGAGGTGCTGGACAGCGGCGGCTATATACTCAGCGGCGGCGAAACCGATACCATCACCATCATTGACGAAAGCCGGGCACAGGAAATCAATCCGGGCATGCCCCTGCCGCCGGTGGGTCCGCCCGGTAACGTCGGCGGCATCCTCTGGGGGCCGCGCGCCCATATCCAGGTGAAAAATGAACACGGCAACTGGGACGAAGCCAACTCCGTGCTGGAAAACTCCCCGAACGAAGTCGAATATCGCTTTAGCCTGGAAGGCCCGGACGGCAATGTATTTACCCCGGTTGAAGCCATTGCGATTACCTTAAAGCTGAGCGGTAAAAACGGACTGGTGCTCGACCCCGCCAAGGCAGGCGAACAGGACTTTACGCTCCTGGAAACCATTCTCAGTGACTTTCAGGCTGTCTATCCGGACGCCGCTTACAACCCGGCCAGCGGCGAGCTGACCTTCACCATCCCGGCTAACCAGCCTGCCCCGGATGTGTTTTTCAAAGGCAAACCCATTGCCGACACCAGGGTGGAAAACGGAACCCCCGGCGAATGTCTGGTTATCGAGGTGATCAAAGCCACCGGCAATGAAACCTTGATCGGCAATTCGGCGACCACTGAAGTGCTGGACATCCCGGAAGTCAGCGTCAGCGTCGATAAGACCGCTTTTTTCGAATCTTCCGGGCACGGCAGTTTACCCAATGAAGTCACGTTTACTTTCAAGCTGTCCTCCAAAGCCGGGGCAGATACCGATATCCGCCTGGATTGGGCCACTGGCACGGACGCCGAATTCACCCCGGACGACTACGACTGGTATCTGGACGGCGTAA
>CAZNBK010000032.1:0-14404 GCA_964571105.1 uncultured Desulfovibrionaceae bacterium | reverse complement strand
TGGATCTTGGCCCAGAAAATAATTGTATTTCCGTCCGGCGAAAATAATTGCAGCTCAAGATCCCCTTGCAAGGAGAAGCGGTATGCTCCCTGGGCATCGGGGGTGGGCTGCCGCCAGCCTGCAGAGTCGGCTATTTTGGCGGCAACGCTGTCAAGGTAAGATGGCATAAGTTTCCCCTGGAAATGCTGTGTGGCAATATTTTGGAAAAACTGCCGGGCATGATCGGCCTTGGCGGCGGCCATGCCCGGCAGTCCGGTTAAGCCAGTATACGGGTAGTGGCCTGGTTTTTACTTTGCTGTATATTTTCCGCGCTGGACAGAGATTTTTGAATCAGCTCTTTTAGTCCGTCATTGAGATCTTTCAGCGAATCGCGCATGGCCCGCATCTTTTCCTGATCGGCTTCCATTTCCTTGAATTCCGCCTGATACATGGAGCCTATGAACTGTCCCACACTATCCAGGGCCTTGGCCCCGCCGCCGACTGCCGTGCCGATGCCTTGCCCCTTGGTGCTCTGAAGCATGGCACTGGCGTCCGGACCGCCGCCTGCGGCTACTGCGGCCTGGGCAACGCCCCCGGCCACGGTGGTCACGGCCGAGGCCAGGCCGAGCACCAGTTGGGCAACCGCCATGTTCCGCATCTTATCAGCCTGATCATGCATGGATTTGACTACTGCTTCGGTTTGCGCCCACATCAGCTCTTTATTCTGCTGGCGTTGGTCTGCGGTAACTTCTGTGATCAGGGCCATAATCACCGCTCCGGGAGCGGGCAGGGCCGGCCAGGACGCCAATTGGGCCATGGCCGCCGCATTGGGCGGGGCCAGCCTTGGCAGTTCGGTATGGGCCAGGCTCAAGGCTTCTTCAAAGCTTTTTCCGTTGTTGACCGCGTTAAGGATGGTTGAGGTCACCAGGCTTACATCGACCCGGTAGCTGTTGGCCTGCTGGATAAGCTCATTATATTGAGTCTGGTTGAACCCGGGTATTTGGGTGACGTCGGTAATATTGCTCATGTTTTGCTCCTTTCGGATTATGGGGCGGATTAGGGGGCGTTTAAGCCATGCTCGGGGTCGAGCCCGTGAGCACTGCGGTTTGGGCTTCCGCGTTACTGTTCACAATTTCACCCACCTTGCCCATAAGGTCGTTGGTGCGCGCCATGATCGCTTCCATGAAGTCCTGCTCGTTGGCAATGGCCTGCTGGATGCGTTCCAGGATGGCGGCCAGTTCTTTTTGGTCGGCCTGGGAGTTGGTAATTTTATATGTAAAATAGGCGTCAACACCCTGCGCCACGCCACTGCCCACGGCGTTGACGCTGTTGGCAATGGTGGTGATTTTGTTGGTCATGTCAACAATCTGCGTAACCTTCGCGGCCATTTCACCGGCCTTGGACGCAGTTTCCACCGCTTTTGCGGCTGCGCTGCTGAAGCCTGCGCCCAGACTGAGCGCACAGCCCACCAGGGTAAAGCTTATCTCAACGGCAAAGCCGATCCACTGCGCCACTTCTTCACTGGCTCCGCAGGCTTTGGCAATGGCGGCCACCCCTGCGGAGATGCTGACTTTTCCATCGGAGGCCTCGCTGAGGATGCTGTTCACCGTCATGGCCGCCAGCACAACGCCTGCCGCGATCATCAGCGGGTTGCCCGTAGCCGCGCCCAGCGCAATGGTTGCAACCGAGGCTATTGCCCCCAGAATCATGCCGATAATCTTGAAGGCTTTTAAAAAACCACTGAGAATGCTTTTGGAGCGCATGTTCTCCAGGTTTTTCTGGATTTCTTCCATCTTTTTGGCGTTGACGTCTTCCCGCTCCTGGGCTTTGACTTTAATGGACTCCAAACCGCTTTTGGTGGCGGTCTGGCGTTCTTCTGCGCCGACAGCCTGCACCAGCACCTCCAGGGAAAGTCCGCCCAGTTTGGGGGCGGGGAGCAGAGGAATGCTCAAGGTAAACAGAGTTGCGCCGGTGGGGGAATCACTCGGGGGAATGACGCTGCCGCCGCTGCCGGGAGTGCCGCCGCTGCCCCCTACGGGGTTGCTTGAGTCTACCCATGGAGTATATGTGGGGCCGCCCACAGGATTGGTGTCGCTCATTGCTAGGCTCCTTGTTCAAGCATGTCCAGCATGGCTTTCGCCCGTTCCTGATATGCGCGATGCTCGGCATTGCCGGAATCGCCCATATTCAGGGCGGCTTTAAACAGGCTGACGGCATTTTCCTTGTCGCCCAGCTTGATATAGCACAGCCCGCCGTGCACTGCCGGGGCGGGACTGTTCAGGCCCCCGGCGTAAGTGGCAAAAGCATAGGCATCAATGGCTCCGGCCAAGTCGCCGTTCATCTGGCGGCAGCCGGCCAGGCCCATCCAGAAACGTTCATCCGTATGATCATAAATGCACAAAGCCTTGAACATGGTTTCAGCGTCTTTATAATTCCCGGCGTTGTACAAGGAGTAAGCCAGGCCGTAACCGGCTTCTATGGTCTCCTGATTCATGTTGATCACATCGCCGACGGTGGCTCCGCTTACAATGCCATCGAGCATTTTGTTGATGTCTTCCTGGCTGAATTCTGTG
Source organism: uncultured Desulfovibrionaceae bacterium (assembly GCA_964571105.1). Lineage (GTDB taxonomy): Bacteria > Desulfobacterota > Desulfovibrionia > Desulfovibrionales > Desulfovibrionaceae > JAVBRZ01. Next base: position 11,852 of record CAZNBK010000032.1, on the reverse strand, counting down.
TTGCTGTTCATAGACTCTCCGTGCTGGGTTTTAAAAATATGGTTGTAACCGTTAAAGCCGGGTCCGTCTGCGGCGCGACTTTAACGGTCAAGTATGCCGCAATCAACGCACCTTGGCCAGTTCGCCCAGGGTCTGGTTGCCCTGCTGGATGGCGGAGTTCGATCCCTGCAAGTATGAGTTATACTGCCCCATAAAGTCCTGCACAAAGACCATCAGCTGCTGGGTGTTGGAGCCCAGCTTGTCCATATGCGCCTGCAGGGATTGAATGGCTACATCCCACTCGTCTTTATTGTGTATGTTGTCGTCGCCCTTCTTGTCGTAAGCCAGGCCGTTGTCTTTAAAATAGGTGACAATTTCGTCAGGCATTGTCGTGACTGTGTTGCCCGCTTTGGCGTCGGCCTGCAACTGGCGGCATTTTTGCAGCATATCAGAGACTTTTTTCTGTTCATCCTGGGAATCCTGAATCTGCTTGATATAATCCATGGCCCCGGTCTTGCAAATTTCAGCCATGGCCAGTTGCAACTTGGCGAATTGGAACTGCAGGCTGCCGGTAGGGCCGAGGTCGATGGTATTGGTAATATCTCTGATGCCGTTTACTGTGTTTGACATATATTTCTCCTCATTATGCGTATGCTGAGCGCCATCAAATATGGCAAAATTCGGGCTGTGGAACGCGCTTAACGCACCCTGGCCAATTCGGCCAGAGTCTGGTTGCCTTGTTGAATAACCGAGTTGCTGCCCTGCAAATACGAGTTGTACTGCCCCATGAAGTCCTGGACAAAGACCATTAACTGCTGGGTGTTGGAGCCGATCTGGTCCATTTTGCTCTGCAGCGACTGAATAACCACATCAACGTCATCCGCAGTCAAAGGGCGCTGCGTGCTCTGGTAAGCCTTTAGCTGCTGTATATTGTAATCCCACTCTTTGGGGTTGTGAGCGCGGTCATTGCCCTTGGTGTCGAATTTGATGCCGTGGTCTTTAAAAAATTTCTCATCCTCGGCAGTCATCATGGAGGCCTTCTTATCCCAGGGGCAGTTGCCCTTGCCGTCCACGGCGTTCTGGCGCAAGGCTTCGCAGCGGGCCAGCACTTCTTTTGTTTGCTCGATTTCGGCTTTGGAGGTGTAGGTCGGCATGGCCAACTGGTTTTCTTTCATATACGCGACAACATCCGCAGGCAGCTCGCCGGTGGTGTCTGTGCCGGCTTTGAGGTCGGCCTGCAACTGCCGCACACTTTGCATCATCGCGGATATTTTTTTCTGTTCATCCTGGGAATCTTGAATTTGCTTGATATAATCCATGGCTCCGGTTTTGCAGATTTCGGCCATGGCCAGTTGCAGCTTGGCGAACTGGAATTGCAGGCTGCCGGTGGGGCCCAGGTCAAAACTCGCGCTGATGTTGCTGATACTGTTCACTGTGTCGGACATAAATCACCTTCTTTGGTTTTTGGCGGGCTTGTCGTCTTGAATATGGCTCAGTGCACACGCAGGCGGTTGTTTTGCTGCAACGGCAGCCGCGTGCCCAAAAAACGCCGCGCTTACAGCCTGACCACTCCGGGGCGGCCACGGCCGGGGACGCTGGCAGATTTGCGCGCCGGAGCGGCTTGCGCTGCTCTGGCCTGCCCGGCCCGTTCGGCTTCGGCCTTGGCATTGTCCAGGTAGGCCTGAACTTCCGGGGTATGGCGTTCTTTAAGGGTTTGCTGCAATTCTTCACTGCTCAAGTTTCCCTCTTTCAGCATCGCGTCAAACTGCGCGGTCAAGCGGGAGAATTCGTCTTTGATGTCGGCCAAAGCCTTTTCCTGATCAAGTAAATCCTGTTCCGTGTAAGCCATGATAGCCTCCTGAAAGTTTATTCATAATTTGCAGTATCTATGCCATGAAAAAAGTAAATAAAAAACAAGATGTTATGGAAATGGAGTTGTTTGTAGCCACCTGTTTGCCAACTTTGTTTGCTGTGTTGGAAAAAGAGTTGGCACTTATTTAGGGCTCAGCGCTGAAATTAAACTTTTCAACGTTCATTTTCTCCTACCACGATGATTGACGATGTTCAATAACTCGTGACGAGTTCATTAGGAAATTGCCTTGGAGGTGGTTGAAAACGCCATAGTCCTGTCTGTGGGTGTTGCAAGTTCATGGAGGTGTTGCGGATTTATGGAGCTCCCGGTGCAGTTTTTGCAATCGAGGTTGGTATCCGGGCGTGACAAATGAGTATTTTTTAATGTATTAGAAATAATATTATTCTCAGACAAAGCGAGAAGGCTATATGGCTGTTGATTTTTCTATCCAAGCGCAAAATATGGGCGTGCAGGGATCAGCCCCCGGCGCACAGGGGGGCGGTGAAGTAGCCGGGTCGTTTATGGGCCATGCGGCTTCCCTGATAGCCGACCCCATGTCGTTGCTGGCCGATGCGGCGGAAGAGCTGACTTTTTCTGTGGACTCCACAGATGAATTTGAGCTGTCCGAGCGTGAAGAGGAAGACAAGGCCCTCAAAGCGCAGGAAGAGCGGGTTAAGTTATATAAAGAACTCATGCACGAGGCCGGGAAAAGTGAGGAGCTGAACCAGCTGGTTGACGGCCTGATCAAGGCCAAAACCAGGAATGAGGCCCTGCGCCAGGCCCAGGAGCGTTTTCCTGATTCCAGCGATGCGTATGCGGCCCTGGATTTTGCTCTGGATGAGTTGAAAAAAAGAGGCGCTGATCCTGAAGCCATCCAGGCTGTGCAGGATGCGCAAAGCGATCTGCTCAGCGCAGAAGGTCCGGCTGTGCGGGCCGGCATCCAGGCCATGCTCGGCGCGCAAGGGCTGGAAGACCTGGACAGCGGCGAAAGCCTGCGCGGGTTATACCGCCGGGCAGTTTGCGATTTTGCCGGCGTAAATGAAGTGTTTGACCACTTGCTGGAAAAATACGGCCCCGCAAAGTTTGATGAGGCCATGGGCTTTCTGGTGCGCACTTTGGGTACGGATTTGGCCGCCGATGTGCCCAGCATGGAAAAAACGCATCTGGAAAACGTCAATGCCAACCTGGGCCTGGTCCGCCTGCTGCAAAGCGCCTATGCGCAGTGTGACCGGGTTATGGAGCGCTGGCATGATGTGCACGGCATTGCTGACTGCAAGCTTGATTCGCGCGCGCTGCTCGGGCGGGTCTTGGACCTGCGCGAAGATAATTTTATAAGCGCTGCGCAGATAAACAGCATCGTTGCCGAGGCCATGCCCCCCGATCTGGAGCGGGAAGTGCTTTTTTTACAGGAACTCCTGCAAATGACGCGCTCTTTGCCCTCGCAGCTTTTCGACGGGCACAGCGGGCACATGAAGGTGCTTGATGCCGTGCAGGATGCCGTGGACAACGCCATTGAACGCGAAGACGCTTTTTACAGCGCTCAGGAGGAGTAAACCATGGCGCTCGAATATGAGATTGCGCAACTTGGACAGCGCATGGGCATTTCCGGACTGACGTTTTCTCCGGAAGGGCTGCTGGCCTTTGAGGTGCAGGGCATCGGTCGTATGTATTTTGAACAGCGCCCCGCTGAACTGCTGGTGTATCTGGCCAGACCCATTCCTTTGAACGGCGGGGTGCATAAAGACCAGATAATTTTGCTTACCCGGTTGCCGGAGCGTGCCGTTACCGCCGCTGCCCTGGAAAACTCCGTAAGCTACCTGGCCCGGCAGATGGACAGCATAACCGGAAACCGTTACTAGAGCATTTTAACATTGAAATTATATATTAAGTCAAAATGCTCCAGAGCTTTAACACTGGAAGCCATCTCCTAAGCAACGTGTTTCTTGAGACGGCAATTAGTTGCGCGAGGGTTTTATGTCTAGCAATATCGGCATTTTCGACACCAGTATCGGCATCCAGAGCGTGCTCATGGAGGAGCTTGGCAATAGCAGCATGCCCGCAGCCAAACCCCTGGCCGCCAATGTCATGGCGGAAGCAGGGCTTGAAGAGCTGTATTTGCCCAGCAATGCAGGGCGGATGATTGAAGCGGTGCTTTGCCCGGATGTGGGCGACGGCAAGCTCTTGCGCCCGGATATCTTTACCGCTCATCTGCACGACAGCCTGGAGGCGCTCAAAGATTCCAGAAACGCCGAGGTGCGGGCGTTTATCCGCAAGGATCTGACCCCCATGCTCGAAGACAATGCCCTTTTGCAGGCCTACACCGGGCTGATGGTGGGGGGCTGATATGGCCGAACAGCAGCCGACCGCTTCGCCGCTGAGCGCGGAACAACGTAAAACCCTCAATGTGCTTGGGTATCTTTTTTTACGCATGGGGCAGTTTGAACGCGCGGGGCGCGTATTTTCCGCTTTGCTGGCCCTGGACCCCAAAGACCGCTGGGCCCGGCGCAATCTCGCGGCCATAGCCGTGCAGGCCGGTGACGGCGCGGCGGCGCTGGCGCATTTGCAGGAAGGCCTGGAACCCGGCGCGTTGTCTTCGCGCGATGCGGCCCTGCACCTCATCCGGGCCAGGGCGCTCTGGCTGGAAGGTCGCCGGGAGGAAGCCCGCAACGCCGTGCATGAGTTCATCCATCTGGCAGGGAGAGAAGAGTGAATGTCTTAAGTTATGCCCGCAGAAGCGTAGGCATGGTAACCAGGTATAACGACCTTACCCTGGTTTTGCTTTTGCTCGCGGTAATCGGCATGATGATCATGCCCCTGCCCACGCCGCTTGTGGATACGCTCATCGGCGCGAATATGGCGCTGTCCTTTGTGATGCTCATGATGTCCATGTATGTGAAAACCGCACTGGACTTCTCTTCTTTCCCGACCATGCTGCTGTTTACCACTCTATTCAGGGTGGGCTTGAACATTACCACCACCAGGCTGATTCTGCTGCAAGCCGACGCCGGGGAGATCATTTACACTTTCGGCGAATTTGCCGTGGGCGGCAACTTCGTGGTCGGGGCCGTGGTCTTTCTGATTCTGACCATTGTGCAATTTCTGGTTATTGCCAAGGGCGCGGAGCGCGTGGCCGAGGTCGGGGCGCGGTTTACCCTTGACGCCATGCCGGGCAAGCAGATGTCCATTGATGCGGACATGCGGGCCGGGGTTATTGACATGGAAGAAGCCCAGCGGCGGCGAGAGCGGGTCAGCATGGAAAGCCAGATGTACGGCGCCATGGACGGGGCCATGAAGTTTGTTAAAGGGGACAGCATCGCGGGCATGATCGTGGTGGTGGTCAACGTGGTGGGCGGCAGCATCATCGGGATCACCCAGAACGGCATGAGCGCGGGCGACGCCTTGCAGCTTTATGGCGTGCTTACCATCGGCGACGGTCTGGTCTCCCAGATACCGTCCTTGCTGGTGTCCATATCCGCAGGTATTCTGATCACCCGCTCCGGAGGCTCGGACGAGCATGTGGGCGCGCAAATCGGCGGCCAGATTTTTTCTTATCCCCGCGCGCTGATGATGGCCGGGGGCATGGTTTTCTTGTTCGCTCTGGTGCCGGGTTTCCCCAAGCCGCAGTTGCTTACCCTGGCTTTTGCCCTTTTCGGTTTCGGTTATGTGCTCAGAGGCATCATGAACATGCCTGAAGAGCACGACGCTAAAGCCGAACTGGACAAGTCCTTAAGTCCCACGGTCAAGCCCAAGTCGCCCGGCGCACTGGCGGCGTCCCAGGGCAAAGAGGAATTCGCGCCGACCATTCCCATAATTCTGGATATTTCCGAAGGTTTGGGGGCCGGGTTGAATTACGATTCGCTCAACGCGGAACTGGCGACCCTGCGCCGCGCGCTGTATTTTGACCTCGGCGTGCCGTTTCCCGGCATTAATATTCGCCCCAATGCGGGCATGGCGGGCTTGTCCTATGTCCTGCACGTCAATGAAATCCCCATGTCCCACGGGGCTCTGGAAAAGGATATGGTCCTGGCCAGGGACAACCTGGACAATTTGGCCATGCTCGGCGTGAACGCTAAACGCGGCGAAGATTTCCTGCCCGACATTGAAAGCGTCTGGGTGCCGGTCAGCCAGCAGGCCCAACTGCGCAAAGCAGGCATTACCTGTATGGACCACGCCCGCATTCTGGCCTACCACCTCTCGCTTATCCTGGCCCGGCATGCGGATTCATTTTTGGGTATGCAGGAAACCAAATACCTGCTGGACAAAATGGAAGAACGTTCTCCGGATCTGGTGCGCGAAGCCACCCGCCTGTTGCCGGTGCAGCGCATTGCGGAAATTTTTCAGCGTCTGGTTCAGGAGCAGGTTTCCATCCGGGATTTGCGCAGTATTCTGGAGGCCCTCATCGAGTGGAGCCCCAAGGAAAAAGACACGGTCATGCTCACAGAGTATGTCCGCAGCGCTTTGCGGCGCCAGATAAGTTATATGTACTCCAAGGGGCAGAACATGCTGCCCGCCATTCTCATGGATCCCACAGTGGAGGAAACCATCCGCAAGGCCATCCGCCAGACTTCTGCCGGGGCCTTCCTGGCCCTGGACCCGGATGTGACCCAGAAATTTATTGCCGCCATCAGCGAAACCGCCGGACAATACACCCAGCATACCCAAAAGCCGGTGTTGATGGCTTCCATGGACATCCGACGTTACGTGCGCAGGCTTATTGAAAAGGACCATTACAACCTGCCGGTGGTCTCTTATCAGGAGCTGACTCCGGAAATCACGGTGCAACCCGTGGGCCGGATCAGACTGTAAAACCGGAAAGGGATGGTATGAACGAACCCGTGGTCATCACCTATGCCGTGAAAGCCATGTATCTGATACTACTGCTTTCACTGCCGCCGATTATTGTGGCTTCGGTGGTGGGCATTCTGCTCAGCCTGGTGCAGGCGATCACGCAGCTGCAAGAGCAGACCCTGACCTTCGGGGTCAAACTGGTGGTCGTGGTGCTGACTATTTTTATGATGCAAGGCTGGCTCGGTGCGCAACTGCTGACCTATGCCACGGATATTTTTACACGGTTTTACTTGTTGTAGTTAAAGGGCCTGCAGACAGGCGGAAAAACTACAGGGAAGGCAACCTTGGGTATTGAAGACTGGCTGCGCGAATTTGAGGTTTATCAGCACCTTCTGGCTGCATCCGTGGGTATGCCGCGGTTGTTCATCCTGTGCATGATCGCGCCTTTCTTCGGCTCTGCGGTGGTTTCGGGGCAATTGCGCACCGCTCTGGTGGCGGCAATATATTTGCTCCTGCACCCGCTGGTGCAAAGCCAGATGCCCGCAGAACTGCCCGCTACCGGATACGAAGTTGCCCTGATGGGGCTGCTTGTGGGTAAAGAGATCATCCTGGGCTTCTTCCTGGGCTGGCTGGCCGGGATTCCGTTCTGGGCAGCGCAAAGCGGCGGTTTTTTCATCGACAACCAACGCGGCGCATCCATGGCTGAAGGTTCCGACGCCCTGTCCGGCGAGCAGACCAGCCCCACCGGCATTTTATTTCTCCAGGGAATTATTTATCTTTTCTTTGTCAGCGGCTCATTTTTGGCCTTTCTGGGCTTGGTTTATTCTACCTATTTAATTTGGCCGGTCATGGACTTTTTCCCGCACATCAATTGGCCGACGGCCATGCTGTTTGCCGGGCAGGCCGGCTGGCTGATGCTGTACATGCTTCTGCTGGCCGGACCGGTTATTGTGGCCTGCCTGCTCATCGACGTTTCCCTTGGCCTGGTCAACCGTTTTGCCTCGCAGCTCAACGTCTACATCCTGGCCATGCCCATTAAAAGCGGCGTGGCTTCATTTATCCTGCTGGTATATTTCGGGATGCTGGGGAGCAATGCCCCGGTCTTGTATCAGCATATTCAGGCCACTTTGTTGCGCCTGCAAGGGTTGATGCCATGAGCGGCGACAAGACCGAACAACCGACTCCGAAACGGCTGCGGGAATCGCGCGAAAAAGGCGATATCCCCAAAAGCCAGGATATTGCGCCCGCGCTTACGGTTCTGGCTCTCGTGGTATATTTCATTGCCAAAGGTGAAGATATTTTTCTGCAACTGCAGGACATGGGCAATACGGTTTTTTCCGCAATCAGCCTGCCCTTTGACCATGCCCTTGGCCTGGCTTTGACCGGAGTGGGCAATGCGGCCCTGGGCATTGTCGCGCCCATTGTGCTACTGGTCATGGGCGCGGCGCTTATCGGCACTCTGGGGCAGGTGGGCGTGCTCATCGCCTTTAAAGCCGCCATGCCCAAAATGGACAACTTAAGTCCGTCAAAATGGTTTAAAAAGGTGTTTTCCATTAAAAACGCCGTGGATTTTTTAAAGAATATTTTGAAAGTAACCGTGCTGGGCCTCACGGCCTGGCTGGTGCTGCGCGACCACTTGCGCGAATTGTTTCTGATACCCGGCGGGGATATCCGCTTGCTGTGGTCGACCTTGGGTTCGGCGGCCAAAGACCTGACCCTTGATGTGGCCGGTATTTTCTGCGTAATCGCCATGGCCGACTATCTGTTTCAGCGCTGGCAGTACAACAAGCAGCACATGATGAGCAAAGACGAAGTCAAACGGGAGTTTAAGGAAATGGAAGGCGATCCGCACATCAAGGGTAAGCGCAAGCAGTTGCATCAGGAAATGATTTCGCAGAACTCGCTGGGCAATGTCCGCAAGGCCAAGGTGCTGGTGACCAACCCCACGCATTTTGCGGTGGCCTTGGACTATGAAAAGGATAAAACCCCCTTGCCGGTGATTGTCGCCAAAGGCGAAGGGCTGCTGGCCAAACGCATGATTGAGGTTGCCAGGCAAGAAGGCATTCCCATCATGCAGAACGTGCCTCTGGCCAGGGAACTGTTTCGCAACGGCACGGAAAATTCTTACATTCCCCAGGACCTGATCGGCCCGGTAGCCGAAGTTTTGCGCTGGGTTCAGTCCCTGCGCCGGGAGTAGCCGCCGGACTGTTTGCAGGCCGGGGAAATCAATAAAGCAGACAACCATGATGGATAAGAGCGAAACCGTTTTTTTAAATGCCCTGATCGATTTGTGCGAAAACCTGGCCTTTGGCAAAACCGCGGATGAAAACACGCTGTTCAGCCTGACCCGCCAGGGGGCCGCGCCGGACCATTTTGTGCGTCTGGCCGAGGCCTTCGGGATGATGCTGGTGAAAGTGGAGGCCCGCGAATTTCACCGGGCGGAACTCATCAAGACCCTGCAAATCAGAAATGAAGAGCTGGAAAATGCCCGCCGCTTGCTGGCGGAAAGAAATGTGCAACTGGCCCGCAATCTCCAGGAAGAATACCAGGCCAAACGGATCATCGGGCAGTGCGAGGCCATGCAGAATGTGGTCAAGCTGGCCATGTCCCTGGCCAACCGGCCCATCAACACGCTGGTGCTGGGCCCCACCGGCGCGGGCAAAGAAGTCATTGCCAAGGCCATTCATTTTAATTCCGCGCGTCGGGAAAACCCGTTTATTGCCGTCAACTGCACGGCCATTCCGGAGTCTTTGTTTGAAAGTGAAATGTTCGGCATTGAAAAAGGCGTGGCCACCGGCGTACAGGCCAGAAAAGGGCTGATTGAAGAGGCTAACGGGGGCACGCTGTTTTTGGCTGAGATAGCGGACATGAGCCTGGCCAACCAGGCCAAGCTGCTGCGGGTGCTGGAGGAGCGGGAATTGACCAGGGTGGGCAGCTCTCGGACCATTGCCGTGGATATAAAAATTATTGCCGCCACACACCAAAATTTGCACCAGGCGGTGCAGGAAGGGCGGTTCAGGGAAGATTTGTATTACCGCATCAATGTGGCGGAAATTCGCCTGCCGCCTTTGTGCGAGCGGGGAGAGGACGTGATTCTGCTGGCCCAGATTTTCCTGGAGCGGCATTGCGTCAATATGGGGCGGCCCAAGCTGAAATTATCGCCTAAAACGCGGGCGTATCTGTTACAATATGCCTGGCCCGGCAATGTGCGCGAGTTGAACAATGAAATGGAACGGGCTTCAGCCCTGACCGTGGGCGATGTGGTTGAGGTGAATGACCTTTCGCCGCGCCTGTTGGGCAAAAATCAGACCCGGACGGCAAACAGCGCGGAGCAGGTCGCAAGCGGAGCTGCCAGCCGCCCGGACCTGAGCCCGCCCGATTTGCCTTTGAATTTACAGGAAGCGGAACAGATTCTGGTCCGCGAAGCGCTCAAGGAAGCGGGGGGCAACAAAAGCCGGGCGGCGGAATTGTTGGGCATCACCCGGGAAGGGCTGCGCAAAAAACTGCTGCGCTTGAAGTGGGAGCACTAAGATGTCGTTGCGAGGCAAACTTTTTCTATTGTGTTTCATTGCGCTGGGAGTGGTTATCACGCCCATAATCTATTTTACGTATATGGATGTGCGCGGCACCACTTCGCAAATGGAAGAAAAAGTTTTTGATAAAATGGCCCAACTGGTGGAAGACAATATCAACCAGCGCTATCTCAATCTGCTCACTGTGCGGGTTATGGAAGTGCTGCAGCGCAAGAGCAGTCTGCAAAAAGCCGCCTCCCTGGCCAGGGGGCTGTGGTTTGAGATCAGCAATAACCCCACCATTTCGGATGAAGAGAAAAAGGCGCTGTCCCGGGCTTGTATGCACAGATTGCGCGAGCTGGACATCACCTTGGAAATTATCGGCCCGTCCGGCGAGTTGTTTTGGGGCAGTGAGGAATGGGGCTTGCTCCGCGATATGCAGGAGGAGTTGACTGATTTTAAGGGCAGAACCCTCGGCAGTTTATTGGCAAGCGACCATGAATACGCGGTGCTTAACCTGCTGCAGGGCGTTGGCGGCAGCGATTCTGTTCTGGCTTTTTTTATGCAGGTCCCGGAAAAACGCAGTGTGATTGTCGCCTTGCAGCGGATTGCGGATATGGAAAGTGAGCTGGGGAAGGCCATGCAACGGCTCATTGAAGAGACAAGGAATAAAATCAGCACATTTGAACTGTACCCGCACGGCTTTGTAACCATTCTGGATGAAAGGGGCACGGTAATCGCGCACCACGGGGATGAGCTGGGGAAATCCCCGGAGTATTTCCCGGCCACGGCCTTTACCACAGACAAAGGGCAACGGGCGGTCAAACATATCGGGACCATGCCGGAACTGGGCGAGGTGCTGTTTTCCGTGCAGCACTTTGACGCGTTGCAGTGGACGGTCCTGGTTGCCGCTCCGCTCAAGGAAATCCAGGCGCCGTCAGTGGCCCTGGTGCAGAAACTCATTTACATGGCCCTGGGCGGCATTGTCCTGGTCTTGTTTGCGTCCATGCTGGCCGTGGCCCACCTCACCAGACCTTTGCGCCTGCTCACCCGCAAAATAAGCTCGCTGCCGGACATGGATTTTGCCGCTGGGGATACCGAAGCCAGAATTTCGGCAGACTTGCCCCTTTCCCGCAAGGACGAGGTCGGGCAGGTGGCCGAGGCGTTTTCCCGGATGGGGCAGAAGCTGTCCGCCAATATCCGGGATTTGATGGATACCACGGCCATTAAAGAGCGTATGCAGGGCGAGCTTAATGCCGCCAGGGATATTCAGCTCAGCATCCTGCCGCCGCCGCTGGGCGCGCCTTCATGCCCCGGATTTTCCGCAGCCGCGTTTCTTGAACCGGCCAAAGAGGTGGGCGGCGACCTGTACGATTTTTTCACTCTGCCCAATGGCAGGCAGGCAATTGTTATCGGCGACGTCTCGGATAAAGGTGTGCCCGCCGCGTTGTTTATGTCCATGACCGTAACGCTGGTGCGCAACTCGCTGCGCAACGGGCTTGATCCTGCCGCAGCCATGACCCAGGTAAATGAGGTGCTGAGCAATAACAACACCACCAATATGTTCGTCACCCTGTTTATCGGAGTCTTTGACCCGGTCAGCGGCAGTTTTGATTACGCCAACGGCGGCCATTGTCCGCCGCTGGTCTGTTCCTGCCCGCCGCCAGGCGCAGCAGGCGCTGCTTGCCTGAGGAGTCCGGAGGCTTTGAGCGGACCGGTGG
>CAZNBK010000031.1:9104-14710 GCA_964571105.1 uncultured Desulfovibrionaceae bacterium | reverse complement strand
TGGGGTGCAGGGGGCATCCCCTGCTGAGGTGCGGGGGGCATCCCCTGCTGGGGTGCAGGGGGCATCCCCTGCTGAGGTGCGGGGGGCATCCCCTGCTGGCTAGCGGGAACTGGTCAATGGCAGATCCGCCGGGGCGGTTATCTTGAGCTTGTGCTCGATTATCCATTCAGATTCCGGAGCCATGGTCTGTTCCCAGAAATATAGCTGTTTTTCCCCATCCACTTCTGGGGCCGGGGTGGAGGTCAGGGTCAGCTTGATGCGGGCATCGCCGGGGATGGGCTTGGCGTCTTCCACGCGTACCGGAATTTCCACTTTACGCTTGTTTTGAACGGTGATGCGCCAGTCCCAGGTCTTGGTCTGGTCTTTGCTGATCAGGCCGGTTTCGTCGGTCTGGCTGTCCAGCAGTACCATGTCGGCGTAAACCAGCGGGTCCTGTCCGAAAAAGACGGGGTTTTCGGCCAGGGGTGAGAAATAGCCCTGGCCCACACTGGTATTGTCCACCAGGAACATGCCCTGCCCGTCGGGCAGGTTGCGCGCGGTTTTACCGGCCTGGACCACGGCGGTCAGATAACCTTGCCTGCCCGCTTGGGGGCGCAGGGTGACCGAGAATTCGGCAGTCCAGTCTTCTTCCAGGATAGACACCGCCGAGGTCTGCCCGCTGAGCAGATTTTTGGGGCCCAGCTCCCAGACGGCAAAGGTGGAGCGCTGCACTTCCACGGGCGGGGTATAGGATTTGGATAGGGAATTGAGGCTCATGTCCATGGAGTCCATCATCGGCGCTTCTTCGGCCATCATTGTGCCGGAGGCGTATGCGCGCTGCCTGGCGTCAACCTGCGAGTGCGGGGTAATCTGCCAGGGCCAGATCTGGCCCGGCTCCAGCGACATGCCTGGCGGCACCGTGGCCAGGCTCAGTTCGGTAGTCTCCCAATCCAGGCCGCTGTGCTGCCAGATTTCCGCGTTCATGGCAAAATGGACTTTTTCCGAATCAGGCAGGGCCTCCAGCCGGTAGACGGGTTGCCAGCCGCAGCCGTCCAGGAGGTAATTATAAGCAAGCACGTGCTGTCCGGTCTGTTCGCGCAATAGGGTCATGTTAACTTTCCAGGAAGGCGAGTGGTTGTTCAACTCATTTTCCAGCCAGGTCAGTTTTTCCTGGGCCTGGCGGTGCTGTTCTTCAAGTTCCAGTGCTTGCCCGACCAGGATGGGCACATATTTTTCCCGGGCCGCGTCCAGTTTTTCCAACTCAGCGGCAATGTCGGCCTGGGGCGCGGGCGGATTGTTCCAGGTATTGATACGGGCCTGCACTCCGGCCAATTGCGCGGCCAGGGCCTGTTCTTCCTGGCGGGCCGTCTCAAATTTAGCCCGCAAGGCGTCAAGAATGGGGTCGGCCTCAAAGGGTTGCAGGGCTTCGCTGTGCAAGGCCAGCACCCGACCGCCGGAATAATTCACGGCCAGACTCTGGGTATGGGCCCGGCCCGGCAGGTAGATGCTCACATCAATGGTGCCGTCCTGGTTGGCGGCAAGGTTGCCGGGCAGTTTGTGCTCCTCGCGGATTTCCGCCAGGTTGGGGTAAAACAGGGTGGCGCTTTTCGGAGAGGCGGGCAGTACCTGGTTGGGGCTGATGTCTTGTGCCTGGGCGGAAGCGGTCAGCACGCTGATAAGAAGTACAGTGGAAAGAATAAATATCGAATGCTTAAACCTGAACATAAGCGCCTCCACAGGTCTGGTTCGGAATAAATCAGTCCCCGCTGGGGTTAAATAAGAAGGGCAGGCATGCGTGTAATTCCCGCGCGCCACCGCAGCGGCGTAGGGCTGTAAACTTCAAGCAAGATGTTCGCCGCCTGCCGGGGTCCAGGGGCTAAGCCCCTGGAGTTTGTTAAAACAACTGTTTCAGAACGTCGTCGGAAACCGGCGGCGGGGAAACCGGATCCACAGCCATGGAGTCCATAATGTCGCCGCTGTCCATGGCGCCGCGTCCGGTTCCCGGCCCGGTGCCGGGCATGAAGGGCACGGAGATATTGCCCACCTGGGTTACGGTAATGCCGTCCGGTTTGCTGAAATCATCGGGCGGGTAGCTGTCCTGCACCATTTTCATGTATTCCACAAAAGCGGGCAGGGCCACGCGGCCTCCGGTTTCGTTGCGGCCCATGGGCGCAACCTGGTCAAAGCCCACGTAGGTGCCCACGACCATATAGGGCGTAAAGCCCATGAACCAGGCATCCTGCTCGTCGTTGGAAGTGCCGGTTTTACCCGCCAGGGGGCGGCCCAGCACGCGGGCGCGCCCGCCGGTGCCTTCGTTGATGACCGCCTTGAGCAGAGTTTGCATAACATAGGCGTTTTCCGGTGAAATGGCCTGGTAAGTTTCCGGCGGGAACACGGCGATATCTCTACCCCAGGCGTCCTTGATGCCGGTAACCAGCCTGCCTTTAACCCTGGTGCCGCCCCTGGCAAAGGCCGTATAGGCTTCGGTGAGGTTTAGGGGTGAAACCGCCACCGCGCCCAGGCTCACGGCCAGTTCGTTGGGGAAGGGACCTTCCAGTCCCAGGGCCATGGCCCGGTCGTTGACCGCCGGGATGCCGATTTGCTGGGCGATACGCACGGTACACAGGTTCAGGGATTTGGCCAGAGCTGTGCGCAGCATCACGGGGCCGGAGAATTTGCCGCCGAAGTTTTCCGGTCGCCAGACCTTGCCGGTATAGGGATTTACAAAGACAATGGGCGCGTCCAGAACCATGCTGGTGGCGGTAAAGCCGTTGTCCAGGGCCGCAGAGTAAACCACCGGTTTGAAGGCAGAGCCGGGCTGGCGGCGGGCCTGGGTGGCCCGGTTAAGCTTGCTGTCCTGGAAGGAGTACCCGCCGACCAGGGCCAATACGTCACCGCTGGCCGCTTCAATGGAAACCATGGCCCCCTGCACGTCGGGGTACTGTTCCAGGGCAAACTGGATCACCGTGCCCGGGGCAATGCCCTGCGCGGAGACAATGGCCGGTTCCTGCTCAGGGATAAGGGAAACCCAGACTACGTCATTGGGTTCGAGCACTTTGCGGGCATCGGTAATTTTGGCCGCATTGTCGCCGCTTACCCGGACGTTGGGCTCGCGGGCCCAGGACATGGTCGCCACCGGAATATAGCCGGTGTAAGCGCCCACCCGGACCTTGGCGCCGTCTTTGTCCACTTCGCTGACCACGGCTTTGGCCCAGGCGTCATCGCTGACCACGGCTTCGCTGAGCGGTTCGCGGTCCAAAAAGGCCTGGACTTCAGCCGGGTCGAGTTTTTCAATGGGGCCGCGCCAGCCATGGCGTTTGGAGCTGATTTCCAAGTCGTCGCGCAGGGCTTTTTCCGCTGCAATCTGGTGCACCGGTTCCATGGCCGTGTAGATATGCAGGCCGGACTTGTACAGCGCGTCCTCGCCGTAGCGCTCCATGGTGATGCCCAGGCGGTTCATGTTTTCTTCGCTCAAATATTCGATCATGCGCCGCCGTACTTCTTCCAGATACCAGGCGCCGTATGCCGCCGAAGGATCGGGCATGCTTTTGAATTCCATTTCCTCGGCCCTGGCCTCGTCGTACTGCTCCTTGCTGATCCAGCCCAGAGTATGCATGCGGTATAGAACCACATTGCGGCGGTCAAGGGCTGCATCGCGGTAGTTCCAGGGATTATATTTGGACGGGGCCTGGGGCAGGCCGGCCAGGAGGGCCGATTCCGCCAGGGTCAGCTCATTGACGTGCTTGGCGAAATAAGTTCGGGCGGCTGCTTCCACGCCATAAGCGCCCGCGCCCAGAAAGATCTGGTTCAGGTAAATGGTCAGAATTTCATCTTTGGACAAGTGCTTTTCCAGCCGGTAAGCCAGAATGGCTTCCTTGATCTTGCGCTCGTAACTTTTTTCCGTGTCCAGGAGCAGGCGTTTGACCACCTGTTGGGTGATGGTGCTCGCGCCTTCCTTGATGGTTCCGGCTTGCAGGTTTTTGACAAAAGCGCGGGCAATGGCCAGAAAGTTGATGCCGTCGTGTTGGTAGAACTTGTCATCTTCAATGGCCAGGAAGGCCAGGCGCAGATGCTCGGGCATGGCCGTGAGCGGCACCAGGAAGCGGCGTTCTTTGGAGAAGTAGCCCATGACCGAACCGTCGCGGGCATATACTGTGGTGACCAGCAGAGGGCGATAATCGGTAACCCGGCTGTAACTGGGCAGATCCTGAGAGGCCCAGGAGTAAACAGCCACGGCTGCGGCTGCGCCCAGGGCGCCCATAATGATCAGGAAGATGAACAAGGGTAAAATAAATCTTTTCATGAAAATTTCGTGTCCTATGCAAGCAAACCCCGGTGCTCAGCGCGGTCTGGCGCGGCTTTGCCGAGGTTCGGATTGTGTGCTTTTTATCTTTTGTGCATATAATACAGTAAGCAGCCAAGTACAAGCCGGATAAGGCGGCGTCAAAATATTTTCGGCACCGTCTCGCGGGCGGATTATGCAAGTTGTTTGCCTAACTATGCGCCAGGGGTAATCCAGGGGCGGTCTTCCAGCCCCCAGGTCAGGCGCAATTGCCTGAAAATTTCCAAAATATCGGCCTCGTCCAGTCCGTATAATTCAAGGCAGGCTTCCTTGCCCGGCGCTTTGCGCACCCCGGGGCAGGAGGGCGAGGGAATGACGTGTACCTCATTGAAGCGCACCCAAAACGGAAAAATTCGGCAGTACCAGGGGCGGTTGGCGCGCGGCAGGCGGCAGCCTTGCGGCCCGAGAAGCAGGCATTCGCCGGTGAAGGTGGTGCCCAGGCGCTTATGCAGCCCGCCTTTGGGGAAAAGTTCACGCAGGCGCACCCGGTCTTCGGGAAAGAGATAGTCCAGGCTGTTGCGGAAAGCCGGGCTGTTGGGCAACTGGTCAAAAAGTTCTTCCGTGCCGCCCCAGTCAAGAATCATTTCCTGTTCAGCCTGGGAGATGGGAAAGCACAGCTCTTCGTTGCCGGGAAGCAGTGTGCAGCAGGTGCGACCGCATGCGGCGCATTGAGCGCAAATATGAGGGTCTGAATTCATGTTCCTGTCCCGGCAAACGAGCGTTTTTTTTACCGAGGCCCGTCGGCTTTGTACCTGCTTTTACACCTGATGGGCAGGCTTGCCAAGTGCCTGGCGCAAGCGCTCAGGCCATTGCTTCTTGCGGCTTTGTCCGGCAGTGTGTATCATTGCTGCCCGGCTGGCCGGTCGCTTAAAAAACGATGCGGCAACAATCTCACTGCGCAAATGCTCTAACCGGACAACAATGGTGTGGATGTCGGTTAATGCGAGGGTAGCGCCAGGATCGGGTCTGTTGGCCTGAAAAAAGGATCCCCTATGAAATTAGGCAAATGGTTTCTTTGTTGTCTGGCGGCAATAACGCTGAGCGCCTGTGAAAGCGCTGAGGCTCCCGAGTCGGTCGAAGAAGTTATCAAGATCGGCGTTTATTTGCCGCTGAGCGGGCAAAACGCCTTTGGCGGAATGTTGGAACTGGAAGGCATCAAATTGGCCCACCAGCGGGAACCTGAAGTTTTGGGCAAACGCGTGGAACTGGTGGTGGAAGACAACAAGTCCGACAAGGTTGAAGCCGCAAACGCCTCCGCGGCACGCATCGACATACACCTGATCTC
>CAZNBK010000031.1:0-9094 GCA_964571105.1 uncultured Desulfovibrionaceae bacterium | reverse complement strand
CAAGTCCGACAAGGTTGTGGCCGCAGCCGTGGTGGAAAAACTGATCGGCGAGGACAAGGTTACGGCCATAATCGGCACTTACGGCTCGTCCCTGGCCATGGCCAGCGGTGAAGTGGCCGAGCGGGAGCGTGTTCCGGTGATGGGCACGTCCTGCACCAGCCCGTTGGTAACCAAAGACAGGCGTTATTATTTCCGGGCCTGTTTCATTGATCCGTTTCAGGGCGCGGCGGCTGCTGCGTATGCCTATAATGAAATGGGCCTGCGCCGGGCAGCGGTGCTCTTTGACCGGGCCAATGACTATTGCGTAGGCTTGGCCGGATATTTTGTTCAGGCTTTTCGTGAGCTGGGAGGCCGGATTGTGGCCAATGAGAAATATTTTTCCGGCGACCGCGATTTTTCTCGGCAATTGGAGGAAATTCTCAGGGCAGATCCGGAAATATTATTTATGCCCGCTTATTTTAACGAAGGCGTGCAAATTCTCATGCAGGCAAGGGCCAGTGGCGCGACCTTCCGGATTATGGGCGGTGACGCTATGGATAATCCGAACACCTCCAACCTGAGCAGTGACGTTATTGAAGGCTTTATGCATACCACCATGCCCTATGATCGGGCCATGCCGGATATGAGCGACGCAGCCCGCCAATTTACAGCCGACTGGCTGTCCACCTACGCTAAAGAACCCAACGGCAACGCCGCTGTGGGGTATTCCGCATACCAGCTGGTTATGGAGGGCCTGCGCCGGGCCGGTTCCACCGATGCGGAGGCCATTGTGGAGGCTCTGAGCAGCATTGCGGATCTGCCCGGAGTAACCGGCGAAGTGACCATCAATGCCGGGCATAACGCGGAAATGCCCGTGGGGATTATTGAATACCGGAACAGCAGCCGGGTTTTCCTGGGAGTGATCAACCCCGGCGCTCAGCCTGACGAGATACCCCCGGATTTTGAAGCCGGACCGGAGCCGCAACCTGTTGCTCCGGCGGACAATGCCACGCTGCCAACGGTTTCCTTCCTTGGCGCTTCACTCGCCAAGGGGTAAAGCGATTGTTTTTTGTAAATCATCTTTTCTGCACAGCGAGGACTCATGCGCGTTTATATTGCCGCCAGTTTCAAACACCAGCATGCCGTGGAAATGCTCACCAACCTCATTGAAGCGCAGGGCATAGAAGTATTGTCCTGGCTACGGGAGGGGCGTCCGGAAGAGGCCTTTTTATCCCGCCGGGAGCTGGAGCACTTTATCCTGTCCCCTGAAGGCCAACGGGTGTTTAAATTTTGCGCCGACTCCGCCACCAGGGCTGATTTGCTCGTTTACCTGGGCCCGTCCGGCTGCGATGCCTGGGCTGAGGTCGGCGCAGCCTATGGTTCCGGAGTGCCGGTGCTGGGGCTGCTGGCCAAGGCCGAGGAAGTGGGGCTCATGCGTCACATGATTTCGCAGTGGTGTGTGTCGGTTGAGGATCTGCTGGCCAAAATTCTGGCCTTTAAGGCCACCGGTCAGGTGTAACAAAACCCGGGAGTGGGCATGCGCATCTGCGCGGTGACCTATACGCACAACGACACGGAGCTGGCGCATGGCCTGCTCCGTCTGCTTTTACGCCAATCCGTGCCCATCAATGACCTGATCGTGGTGGATGACGGGTCTGAACCGGCCTATGCCTTTCCGCAGGACGTGATGACCCTGGCCGGTAAAAGCAGGTTGCAGATAATCAGACAACCCCGAAACCAGGGACCGGTGCAGGCCAAGCGAACCGGGCTTGATGCGGCGGTCGCTTCGGGCGCGGAGGTTATCCTCTCGCTGGATGCCGATATCCGCCCGCATAAAGATTGGCTGGCAAAGGCGCTGCCCTGGCTGACCGACCGGACAATCGGGCTTGTGGGGGCTGAATTTGCGCACGGCCTGGCCGGGGACTACTTGTCGCAATATTTCAATGATTTGTTTCCCAAAGAGCAGTCAGATAAGCAAACCCCATTTTTGGGAGCGGGCTTATGGCTGCTGCGCAGTCATGTCTGGCAGGACTTGGGCGGGTTTGGCGATTTTAACCAGCGCACGCACGAAGACTTGTATTTCTGCCGCAAAGTGTCGGCTGCCGGGTTGGGGATGCTCTCGCTTAACTCAAAACCGGTTCGCCAGGTGCGGCGGCTGAATCGTCGCGATTATGCCCGGCGCGATGCGGCCTATCTGGGGCGGGCAGTGCTTAAAGCCGCGCAAAAGCATGGCCTGGATGCCGCCCTGCAGCCACTGGAGCGCTTGAGCGGACTGCGCCTGGAAAAGATTCTGGCTCTGAACAACCCGGTGTATCTTTATCTGGAAATATTCTTGCATAGCGCTTTTTTGGCCTGGCTGCACGAGCATGCGCCCGGCAACAGTCAAGAAGCCGCTCTGGCGGAAAAAAAACTGCGGCGGCAATTTGCGCTGTTGCAGGGCTATCCCAATGCCCGCAGCCTGCTGGTGCAGGATTTGTCAGCAGTGGGGCTCAAGGCCGTCGACGCTTTTGAGCAAAACCCGGCAGTGCTCGGGCAGATTCCCCGGCTGGAGCAGCCCGGCCTGCACCAGCTTTTGCTCAAGTTGGAATTTTGCGGGATCAGAAGCTTGAACCGGGAAGACAGAGAGATGTCTTTTAGCGCGCATTATCTGGCCAGGGAAAGCGGGTAGCCGACGCTTAAAGTCGCTTCCAGCGGCGCAACTGACGCCCTTCTGGCGGCACCAGAGCATTTTCCCAATATATAGTTTTAAGATGAAAATGCTTTAGTTTGTAAACGAGGCTGTTCTGTGCTAATTTTCCCTGCGCATCGGGAGTACGGGGAATCAATCAACGGGAGCCGCTGTTCATGCACGCTTCACCTTGCCGGACCGGGTTATGTCTGCTGCTTTCCGACAGCGCGGCTGTTTTGGCCGCGCTGTTGCTTAGCTGGTGCCTGCGCGCGCCCTTTGCAGACAACCTGACCTTCCTTCGCTACCTGGATATCCTGCTTATCCTGCCGCCCTTGTGGGTGGTGTTTGCCGCTCAGCGGCTGTATCCGGCTGCACTGTATGCCCCGCAGGAAGAATTTGCCAAAATAGTCTGCTATGCCAGCGTGGTCTTTCTGGTGGCCTGGGCGTTGTTGTTTTTTTCACGCAATATACTGTATTCACGGGTGATTTTTTTCAGCACCTGGCTGCTCAGCCTCATGTTCATTCCTTTTCTCCGGCACCTGGTGCGCAAGCGGTTTTCCGGACGGGCCTGGTGGGGGCATAGCGTGGTTGTCTGCGGCGATTCCCAGGAAGCCGAGGATTTATATATTAATCTTCAAGATGAGCACGACATCGGGCTTAAACCCATGGCCCTGTGCGCGCTGGATGACAGTTTCAGCATAAAAGGCTCCATGCCGGTCTGCTCGCTTGCGGAGATGGTGGACATGGCCCATGCGCCAAGTCGGCCCTATGCGCTGCTGGTGCTCAAGCATCTGGACGAGCGCAACCAGGATATTATCACTGAATTTACCCGTAATTTTGCGAAAACGCTGTTTATTTTCAGCGTATTGGGTCCCATGCATTTATGGGTGTCCAGCACTGATCTGGGCAGCCGGGTGGCCCTGGAAACCCACCAAAAGCTTCTGGACCCCCGCAGGCAGCTGCTTAAGCGTATTCTGGACATAATCCTTAGCGCCATTTGCCTGCTGCTGGTCCTGCCGGTGGGGCTGATTCTCTGCATTCTTATCTGGCTTGAAGACAGAGGCCCGCTGTTTTACTCCCAAAAACGCGTCGGTCGCAACGGGCGCGCTATCCGTATCTGGAAATTCAGGACCATGGTGCCCGATGCGGACAAAGTGCTGGCCGATTATCTGGCCGGGCGCCCGGACCTAGCTGAGGAGTGGGCGGCGCAGCACAAGCTCAGTAATGATCCGCGCATTACCAGGATCGGCAAATTTATTCGCCGCACCAGCCTGGATGAGCTGCCCCAGCTTTGGAATGTGCTTTGCGGCGAATTAAGTCTGGTGGGGCCGCGGCCCATTGTGCAAGCTGAAATCGAAAAGTACGGCAGCGCCTATGAGCTTTATTCACGAGTCAGGCCGGGTTTGACCGGGCTCTGGCAGGTTTCCGGGCGGAGCAGTTTGGGTTACGACAAGCGCGTGGCTTTGGATGCCTATTATATCCGCAACTGGTCGGTCTGGTTCGATATTTATATTTTGGCGCGCACGCCAGGCGCTTTGCTCCAGACCGGCAACGCCGTTTAGAGCAGTTAGCAAAGGTGAAAAAGCGCTAAATCTTTCCCGCTTTAGGCTGCGAATGCTGCAGCTCCACTCCCAGACAATACAAACACTCGCCATGATCCTTGGTGTATTCGCTGGTGTATTCGATAAGACAGATCGGGCAATAGGCCTTGGCTGCCGGGTCCGCTGCGGGCGGGCATAAGAATTCCGGGCAGGGTTCCTCTGCATCCTGCAAGCCTTGCCTTAAGGCCTGCATCAGCAGATGGTTATGGGCGGTCAGTTGCGCCTGGGCCTCGGCATCGCCGAAGTTGGGGAAAGTGTTGTACAGCAGCCTGGACCAGGCCTTGTGCATGAATTTTTGTTTTTCCCTGCCCGCTAAAAGCACATAACCCACGGCCAGAGCGTGAAAATCCCGGAAGGCGGATTGGGTAAGCTGGGCCGGGCAGGCCATGGCCTTGAACGGCAGTAAAGACATATACAGCAGCTCGCCCAGGCGTTTGGCTTTATCCTGGGGGTACAAAGCTTTATGGCAAAGCCAGAAGCAGAGCAGCATGAGCAGGTGCACCCCCAACAGCCCGCCGAGCATGGCCCAGATGATCACCGGGTTGGTGCTGAGCAGAAAACCGGTGAGCATCACTCCGTATACATACACGCAATATAAAGTGGCCACGCCGGCAGCGACCATGGTGAACAACCGGACATTGCGACGCCGCTCGCGGATGGCGCGGATGTCAAAAGCGGCGCGGAGTTCTTTTGGCAGCGCTTTATCCTGCCTGCTTTTTTGCGCAGGGTTTTTGGACAATGCCGCCAGGCGTTCAATTTGCGCGGCCAGGTCTGTGGCCAGACTGCTGCTGTCGCACAATACTTCACGCTGGTTGATCAGCAGCATGTGCTCACGGCATTCAATGGTATGGATGTCGCGGTAGGCAATGAAATTTTGGCCAGGCGTCAGCAGATGGGTGCGGTCGTGCAGCAGGGAATTAAAAAAGACCAGCCCTTGCGGGCACAGGGACACCGGGTTCAGGGGCATGATCACCGGGGTATTGAAAAAAGGCACGGGGTTTGCCAGGTCCACCAGACTTTTTTTAGTGGCGGCAAACCCCGTGCGCAAAGCTTGTTGAAACGGCGAGGGGGCAAACAGCAGGGCGTCTTTTCCCGTAACTATCAGGCACTCTGAAATATAAATCAGGCCAAGAATCAGGAAAACGGTTTCGATATCCGCCATGGTTTTGCTGCTGGCCCCGACCATTGCCCAGGACTCTTGCGGCATTTCGCATTGCCGCGCCTGAACAGGTCAGCGCCGTTCAATTTGCAAGGTTAACGGGCTCAATTACTGCTTTTTGCGTCCAAACAGCTTGCGGATAAAGGCCAGCACGCTGGCGCCCGCCGCCACAATGGCCGCAATGATCACCTTGCCGTACTTGGCAAAGATGCCGATGGCCGCACCGGCGGCGCCTGCGCCCAGCAAGGCCATAAGTCCGTAATCGGCCAGCTTGTCGCCTTCCTGGTATTCGGCATAAGTGCGACCGGGGTTAAAGGCAAAGCCTTCCAGGATGGTCGGCACCTGCTGGCGCACATCTTCAAACTCTTCCACGCCGGTGACCACGGTCACGTGCATGATGCCTTCGCGGCCGAGCAGGCGGATGTTGTAGTTGACCACTTCTTCGCCCCCGGATTCAAGCAGCAGGGCCCATTCCAGGTTGTGGGTCTGATCGTTATAGTAAGGCGGCACCAGCCAGCCCTTGGTATTCAGATCCGGGTAGCCCAGGCGCTTGCGTTCTTCGTTGGAGGCATCATCGCTGTCCTTAAAGGACTTCATGATCGCATCGGCATCCAGGTCATCTGCCTCGTCGTCCTTAACGTGTCCGGAATTTTCATATTCAAAAACCAGAAACCACATTTCGTTTTCATCCAGGGGTTCAATATAGCCCTGCTCCCATTCGGTGAGCAGGTTGCCATAGAGCTTCATCAGGGTCTGAGTGCCCTGGCGTCCGGTGAAGATGTAGCCTTCCGGGACCATTACATGGGCTTCACTGCCCAGGGGAACATCGGAGCCGGCTTCGACCCAGCGGATGCTGCGCCACATTTTTTCTTCGTCACTCATGGATCCTTCGTCGGACTGAGCCAAGGCGTAGCCGGCCATCAGGCACAGGGCGGCGAACATGGCCAGCAAGGTCAGGACTCGATTAAAAAACTTCATATACACCTCTCTGATTGATAGAATTCCTTCGGCAGTAGATTATACAATCCGCTTTTTATGAAGCATTGGAACAGCGCCGGGAGGATTGTCTTCTTCCCAGCCTACCCGACATATCGCCACAGGGAAAAAAAAGCAACCACATTTAGCCTGGGGCTCATTATAGCGTTTAGGGTTTGACAAAGACTTAGGCGGAAGCAAGTTCCGCCTAAATCTTTATCGCGGGCGGCACGGTACGTTGGTTCATGCCGCCGGAGCATTTTGGCTTAGTACAATTTCAATGTTAAAATGCTCTAGCCTTGAGAGCATATCTTGCTAACTACTCGCACAAAAGTAACGGCGATCAGGCGCACTCAATAACGCCGTCTTCGGTGACGATGGCGTTAAGGCGCTGGTCCCAGGGGTCTGCGTACAGGTTGTCCACCACTTGAAACCCGTAGGCCGCGCCTAACAGATAGGTGTTTTTAAATTCCGTGCCCGCCAGAACCCGGTCGTAATAACCGGCCCCATACCCGAGGCGGCCGCCGTTGCGGTCAAAACCGACGCCGGGCACCACAGCCATTTCCGGGTGCAGGTCGTCACCGCGCAGGGCCGGGCAATGTTTGATATCCGGTTCTAGAATTCCAAAAGTACCCTGACAGAGCGCTTCGGATGCGGGACAGGCCGCCAGATCCATGATCCCGGCTTTACCGGGCACACAGCGGGGGAAAAGCACTTCCTTCCCCTTGCTGAGCGCATCTTCAAGCAGCAGCGCGGTGTCGGCCTCATTGCGGATGGGGCTGTAAATCAACACTTGCGTGGCTTTTTGCCAGGCCGGATTGTTCAGAATATGTTCTTGAATACGGCGCGACAAAGCCGCCGCCTCTTCCGGAGGCAAAGCCGAACGTCTGGCCAACAGTGTTTTACGCAAAAAAGGTTTGTCCATATTAATCTCCCGGAGCATCCAGGCCGAGCAGGGCCTTGGCAAAGGTCTGCGGGTCAAAAGGCCGCAGGTCTTCCATCTTTTCCCCCAGACCGATAAAGGAAATGGGAATGCCGAATTGCAAAGCAATGCCTACGGCCACACCGCCTTTGGCCGTGCCGTCCAGTTTGGACAGAATGATTTCATCCACCCGGCAGGCTTCATTAAACAATTTAACCTGGGAAAGCGCGTTCTGCCCGGTGGTGGCATCCAGCACCAATACACAGCGCTGCGGCGCGCCGGGGTGCTTTTTATTCAGAGTGCGGTTGATTTTGGCAAGCTCTTCCATGAGGTTGACTTTGGTTTGCAAACGCCCGGCGGTATCCACAAAAATCAGATCCGCGCCCGCAGAGTCGGCTTTGTCCAAAGCTTCAAAAGCTACTGCTGCCGGGTCTGCGCCAGGGGCCTTGGCGTGAAAGGCCACCCCGACCCGCTCAGCCCAGGCTTGCAACTGTTCGATGGCAGCGGCCCGGAACGTGTCGGCTGCGGCCAGCAGCACTTTGCGGCCCTGCACTTTGGCCCGGTAGGCCAGCTTGGCAATGGTCGTGGTTTTTCCGGCCCCGTTTACCCCCACCATCAGCACCACTTCGGGCAGATTCTGCACCGGAGTGCGGCGATAGGTTTTAAAAATGGCGCTGATTTCCGCGATGAACAAGTTTTCAATGGACGACCGGGAGGCGGCATTGGTTTTGCGGGCCTCGGCCTTGAGCCGCTCCAGCAGAGTGCTGCTGGCTTCCATGCCCACATCGGCGGTTATGAGCAGCTCTTCCAGCTCGTTCCAAAAATCGTCATCCAAATCGCCGGGTCCGTTGAACAACTCGTGGAACCCACCGGCAATGCTGTTACGGGTGCGGGCCAGGCCGCTGAACAGTTTGTGCCAGAAATGTTTTTGTTCTTGCGGGGCTTCTTCCAGATCCAGGGCCAAACTCAGCCGGTATTGCAAGTCTGAGCGCAGCTCGCCCAGAGGTGCGGTAGTTTGTCCGGTCTTGTCCAGCCAGTCTGCAATGTCCGCGGTAAACGATTGGGCGCGTGATTCCGGCAAATCCAGGGCCGCGAACAGAAAGTGCAGCCTGGCCCACAGCTCAGGGCCGGGTTGGCTGAGGTCTTGCAAAATAATATCCAGCCAGGCGGCAATATCCGGCTCCGGGCTTTTCAGGGCCGCGAGCAGCGCCTCGCGCCAAGCGGAATTGTCTACGTTGCTTTCCGGTTTGGCGCTCACAGCGATATTCTGTTCTTCAACAATGATTTTCGGATCAGTTTCCTGATCCGGCACCGTTGCATCTTGTTTTTTCTTGAATAACCCGAACAGGGCCATAATTGCTCCAGACAGATACACCCAGCCCCTCAATTGGGGTTAAGGAGGGTGAGGGTCCGGGAGAGGGGCCTCAAGGGAAGGATTCCGTTGCGGCGTCCGCTCCCGGCTAATTATTTCATGGCGTCCGGGAACAATTCCCGGGCCATATCCCGCAGTTTGTATTTCATGATTTTGCCGCTGGCGGTCAGGGGGAATTCCTCAATAAAAGCTATATGCCGCGGGATTTTATACCAGGCGATATGGCCGCGGCAAAAATCGCGCACATCTTCTGGCCGCAGGTCAAAGCCGGGTTTGGGGATGATAAAGGCGCCCACTTCCTCGCCGTATTTACGGCTGGGCACGCCCACCACCTGCACGTCGTTCACGCCGTTCATGCCCATGAGATATTCTTCTATTTCGCGGGGGTAGACGTTTTCGCCGCCGCGGATGATCATGT
>CAZNBK010000030.1:0-14711 GCA_964571105.1 uncultured Desulfovibrionaceae bacterium | reverse complement strand
TGCCTCGTCTTTGGGCGGCTTGGTGCGCGATCTGGTCAATTTGGACAAAGCTGAATTGTGGTCTGATTTTGTGCCGCGAATTACCGATCTGTGCGAGCTGCTGCACGGAATCGGGGCCAGGGATTGCGCCGGGCGCTGCCGCAATCTCGAAGCAGCGGCCCGGGAAGGCAATTCTGCCTATGTTCATCCGGAGTTCAAAAGCCTGATGGGCAACATGTATATGCTGGAGAAAAAACTGACGGTGCTGGTGCCGTTTATCCGTGAAGGGCGCAGGCCGGAAGCCCCGCTCAATGATCATCGCTTCCTGCGCGAACGGTTGCGGGACATGCGCAAGGCCCTGCAAGGCAGTAATTATGCGGATGCTTTAACGGTCCTGGAAATGATGAGCTCCCTTTCTTATGACAAAAATCTGGACGGCTACCTCAAGGCCATAAAAACGGCCCTGGAGGAAGGCGATCTGGAAACTGCCCTGCGGGTGAACAGCGAGGCCATTCAATCCTGCTCGCATGACCTGGAAAAACTGCCCGAACGGTTGCACTGAGTTGCCGGAAGCAGGAAGTACATGGAAAGCTTGAATCTTAAAACCCAAAATCGCGCGGAGCTGGTTGATATTACGCGCGCGGTGGCAAATCTGCTGCCGTCTTTGGGGGTGGCCAACGGGGCAATTTATGTTTTCAGCCCGCATACCACAGCGGGCATTACCATCAATGAGGCCTGCGACCCGGACGTGGCTGCGGATATGCTGGCCTTTCTGGACCGGTTGGTCCCCTTGCGCAACAATTATCGCCACGCTGAAGGCAACAGCGCGGCGCACATCAAAACCAGCCTGATCGGACCCGGCGTGATTGTACCTGTAGAAAACAACCGCTTGCAGCTCGGCACTTGGCAGGGCATCTTTTTTTGCGAGTTTGACGGCCCGCGCAACCGCACGGTGTGGATCAGGAAAATCTAACGAACCCGAGGGGAGCCGTTGCGCTGGCGTTCTCCCAGCCAGGGGTTATCTAGGCAGCCCTCACCTTGCAAATAAAGCGGAGCTTCCCATTTTAAGCCCGGCCTGGCCTGGCGCCTGGCTTCCAGCAGGATAAGCCTGGCCCCCTGCTCAAGCGTGCCGTGGACGGGCTGAATACGTTTGGCCGCAAGTTTGTGCCGGTCCAGGGCTGCACAGAGATCGGCCAGGCGTTCCGCCGCGTAAATGCAGCAAAAACGTCCGCCGTTTTTCAAGGCGCGGGCGGCGGCAAACACAAAATCATCAAGGCTGCTTTCGGTCTCAAACAAAGCGGCTGCCTGCATCTCTTCCGGTGGCAGACGCCCGCTGCCGGGCTTCCGGAACGGCGGGTTGGCCGTGACCAGATCAAAACATCCCCAAGCCAGGCCGTCCAGGGTCGCGGGCTGCCTGAGGTCGGCGGAAATTGTCCGGTAGCGCGATTTCAGCCCCAGGGTCACGGCATTTTCCTCAGCGGCTTCAAGCAACGCCGGGTTGATATCCACCCCGCAGAATTTAATTTCCGGCTTGAGCAGCATGACCCCGAAACCGATTACGCCGCAGCCGCAGCCAAGGTCCAGGCCGCGCTGCGGACGGTTGGTTTTGCCTGCCGCAAAATGCGCCAACAATAACGCATCGATGGAGAAGCGAAAGCTCCCCGGCGGCTGTAGCAAGCCACGCGGGAAATAGGTGCGGGCTTGTTCAATGTGGTGTGGAATAAAAGAGCTCATTTAAAAATCCCCCCTATTGAGGTTAAGGAGGGTGAGGGTTTGGGAGAGGGAACCGCAAGGAAATCATTTCCTTGTGGTTCCCGCTCCCAATTATCAACTATTTATTAGCGCCCATGAATTCGACCATGAAGTCGGCCAGGGCCTGGCAACCGGTTTCGGGCATGGCGTTGTATACCGAGGCCCGCAAGCCGCCTACGGAGCGGTGGCCTTTGAGACCGGCCATGCCGCGTTGGGTGGCTTCTTTGACAAACTTGGCTTCCAGCTCTTCTGAGGGCAGACGGAAGGTGATGTTCATGAGCGAACGGCTGTCTGCATCGGCATGCCCGGTGAAAAAGTCCGGGTAGGCATCGATGACGTCATAGATGAGTTTGGCTTTGCGTTCATTTTGGCAGGCCATTTGGCTGAGCCCGCCGTTGGCTTTGAGCCATTTGAGCACTTTGCCCACAACATAGACCGGAAAGACCGGCGGTGTGTTGTACAGCGAATTGTTCTTGGCATAGATGGAGTAGCGCAGGGCCGTGGGCAGGTTTTCCGGGCTGGTTTCGGCCAGATCCTTGCGGATGATCACCACGGTAACCCCGGCTGGTCCGAGGTTTTTCTGGGCTCCGGCGTAAATGAGGGCGAATCTGTCCGCTGCAAAGGGGCGGCTGAGTATGTCCGAAGACATATCCGCCATCATGGGTGCGTTCCCAAAATAGGGCAGCTCCCGCCATTGGGTGCCGAAGATGGTGTTGTTGGAAGTAATATGCACATAAGCGGGGTTTTCGCTCAAGTTTATTTCCGACATTTTGGGCATGCGCCGGTAATTGTTTTCCTTGCCGGTGAAGGCCACGTGGGTGTCGCCGACTTTTTTGGCTTCGGCCAGGGCCTTTTCCGACCAGGCGCCGGTGAGCACATAGTCGGCGGTGCGGCCTTGGGGCAGGAAATTCATGGGGATCATGGAAAATTGCAGGGTGGCGCCGCCCTGAATGAACAGCACGCGGTAATCATCGCCCAGGCCGAGCAGTTCTTTCATGTCCGCTTCGGTTTCGGCGTTGAGCGCGTCATAAGTCTTGGAACGGTGGCTCATTTCCACGATGGACATGCCCTGGTTCTGGAAATCCAGGAATTCTTCCTGCACTTCCCGGAGCACCTCCAGAGGCAGCACTGCGGGCCCAGCATTGAAATTATAAATACGTTCCATGAAATAACTCCTCTGGCGCGCGGAGAATTCTCCAGACTCGCGCCGGATTTATAATAGTTTACGCTGCTGCTTGCTGCGGCGAAAGGGGGTAAACCCAGTTCCCGCGCAAGCTCATCCGGTCAGGGCATTGCTTTTTGGGGCGGCATTTTATTTTGCGCCAGCACCGTGCTCCATGTCCTATTGCTGAATGAAGTTAAACACCTTGGCGTCCAGGATGCCTGCGGTTTCGCGCACCTGATGGAGCACCTCTTCGGGCACGTCCTTATCCACGGATAAAATCATCACGCTGACGCCCTTGTCGTCGCCACGGCTGACCTGCATGCCGTTGATGTTGATGCCGGCCAGGCCGAGAGTGGTGCCCACCTGCCCGACCATGCCGGGTTGGTCCTTGTGGGGGCAGAACAGAATATAGTCCACGGGGTCGGCTTCAATGCGGTGGTCGTCGATGTATACGATGCGGCTTTCGTCGCCGAACAGGGTGCCGCCCACGGTATGGGTGGAGTCGTCATTGGCCAGGTGCACAGTGATCAAGTTGGTGAAGCTGTTGGGATCCTGGTGCTTGATCTCATTGATTTCCACGCCGCGTGACTTGGCCAGGCCGGGCGCGTTGACCAGGTTAACCGGGTTTTCCGACTGGAGGATAAGATCAAAAATGCCCTTGAGCACGCTGGTGGTCAGCATTTTGGTGTCGGTTTGAGAGATTTCTCCGTTATACTCCACGGTCACGGTTTTAATGCGTCCGGCTGCAAGCTGCATGGCCAGTCGGCCAAGGCATTCAGACAGATGGAAGTAGGGCTGGATTCTCTTGAGCACATGGGCGGGCACGGAGGCCATGTTCACGGCGGTGGTTACCGGCTCGTTGTTGAGCGCGGCGATGATGCCGTAGGCCACGTCCACGGCAACGCCCACCTGGGCTTCCACAGTGGAGGCGCCGAGGTGCGGGGTGGTAATGATTTGCGGGACGCTGAGCAGCGGATCGGCAGGGTCGATGGGTTCTTTCTGGAACACATCAAGCGCTGCCCCGGCCACAATGCCCTGGTTAATGGCCTCAATGAGGTCGGCTTCGTTCACCACGCCGCCTCTGGCGCAGTTGACGATGCGCATGCCTTTTTTCATCTTGGCAAAGGCGTCTTTATTAATCAGATCCGCAGTTTGCGGGGTCTTGGGCAGGTGCATGGAGATAAAGTCGGCCTTGCCCAGGATGTCGTCGATTTCCGCAGCTTCAATGCCCAGGGCATTGACGGTGTCCAGGTTGATGAAGGGGTCGTAAGCCATGATCTTCATTTCCAGGGCCAGGGCGCGTTTGGCCACGCCCGTGCCGATGCGGCCCAGGCCGAAGATGCCCAAAGTTTTGCCGCGCAGCTCAATGCCCATGAATTTGGAACGCTCCCACTTACCCTCGGTCATGGATTTGTAAGCCTGGGGAATGTTGCGGGCGAGCGCCATCATCATGGCCACGGAGTGCTCGGTGGCGGCCATGGTGTTGCCCTCCGGCGCGTTGAGCACGATGATACCGCAGCGGGTGGCATGGGGGACATCGATGTTGTCCACACCCACACCGGCCCGGCCAATGACTTTGAGGTTGACGGCCGCATCAAGGACATCGGCAGTTACCTTGGTTTCACTGCGCACCACCAGTCCGTCGTATTCAGGGATTATGCGGATAAGTTCTTCGGGCGGCAGTTTGGTGATTACATCCACGTCAAACTGCTCGCGGAGAATGGCTATCCCTTTTTCCGATACCGGATCACTAACCAAGACTTTCATAAATGCTACTCCCGTCAGGCTTTTTGTCCGTAATTAAAAAGCCTGAAATTTGCAGCCTGTCCCCAAAGTGCCAGAAGGGTCGGGCCGCGTTGTGCAGTACAAATAAAACACATAAAGGTGCTTGCCGAACAACTCAAAAAAATGCTGCCCGCAAACACCTCTCGGCAAGAATGTATTTGTCCATCCTTACCCGGCGGTGTAACTTTGTCAAAGCCAAACCACCCTAATTTGAAAAAGAGAAAGACTACTTCGTATCCGCTCGGCAGTGAATGTGCAAGTTTTTTTTGTCACGGCAGCGGCATGAAGATGGATTCCTCGCGTTGCTCGAAATGACAAAGAAAAAAGGCAGCCTGATTATCCGGGCTGCCTTTCAGGTTAAGCACAATGAACTTATCGGGGTTCAGGAGGGGGAGAGTTTGAGAGGGGGAACCTCAAGGGTTTCAAACCCTTGGGGTTCCCCCTCTCAAGCGATTACCGCAAAGCGTGACGTTGGATGATGCCCATGAAATAGTAGAGGAGTTTGGCGGCGGTGAATTCGGCTGCGTGGTAGTGGGGGATGGGGGCCACTTCCACCAGATCGAAGCCGATAACTCGGCGGCCCTTGACGGTGAGTTCAAGGAGTTTCAGGGCTTCGTACCAGGAAAGGCCGCCCGGATCGGGTGTGCCGGTGGCGGGCATGAGCGAGGCGTCCAGGGCGTCGATGTCAAAGGTGACATAGATATCTTCCGGAAAGCCGGGGGGCAGGAGCTTGAAGTTCGGCTGGGAGATGGCCGCTAGCCCGCCCAGGCGGGAAAGATCGGCGGCATCGAGATGGTGCACGCCGTATTCCTTGCGAAAATCGACTTCTTCGGGTGAAAGGCTGCGCACGGCAATCTGCATGAGCGGCAGGTTCAGATCGCAGGAGCGGCGCATAACCGAGCCGTGGCTATAGGGCGTGCCGTTGTAGGTGTCGCGTAGATCGCCGTGCGCGTCGAACTGGACAACGCCGAATTTTTCGCCATTGCGGTGTTTGAGCAGGGCGCGCAAGGGGGCCAGGGTCACGGTATGTTCTCCGCCCAGAACAACAGGCAGGCTGCCGATGCTGAGGGCGTGCGCGGCAGCGTCGGAAATGCGGCCCAGAACTTCCTCGGGTTCGCCTTGGCAGTCAATTACCGGGCCGGTAAAGATGCCGTCAGCGCCGGGGATGCTTTCGCCGTCCCAGGATTCCAATTGATCTGACGCTTCTATGATTGCGGCCGGGCCGTGCGAGGTGCCGCCGCCGTAGGACACGTTATCTTCATAAGGCACGGATATCAGATGATAACGACAGTCTTCCGCCGGACGGAACGGCAGCTCCGATTGCAGAAAGCGGCGGTCGGTATCGGTATGCTCAGGCATGATCCTAGTCTCCAAAAATAAGATTATTTATCCTGTTCTCTGGCGAGCTGGCGGGCCAGTCTGGCCTCGCGTTTGAGCTTGGAGCGCTCGCCGGATTTTTTGACCCAGGCATTGGCGCCCATGACCAGCACAAAGAACATGGGAATAAAGTTGGTGGCGATAAATGTAGCCGCAAGCATGCCCCCGATAACCCCGGTGCCGATGGCGTGGCGGCTGTTTGCCCCGGCCCCGGAGCTGATGGCCAGGGGCACAACCCCGAGAATAAAGGCCAGCGAGGTCATGACAATGGGTCGGAAGCGCAGGCGCGATCCGTCAATGGCGGCCTGGAACAAATCTTTGCCGCCTTTTTGCCATTGTTCCAGGGCAAATTCAACGATGAGAATGGCGTTTTTGGCGGCCAGACCGATGAGCGTGACCAGGGCGATTTGGAAGTAGACGTCGTTGTTGAGCCCGCGCAACCAGGCAAAGGCAATTGCCCCGAATACGGCAAAGGGCACGGCAAAGAGCACGGCCAGGGGCAGGGTCCATTTTTCATACTGGGCGGCGAGAATCAGGAAAACCATGATCAGGCCGAGCACAAACACCGAGGCCGAGGCTGCGCCGGTGAGTTTTTCCTGATAGGCCGTGCCGACCCAGCCCAAGGCATAGTCGGCGGGCAGTTTGGCGGCTTCGGCTTCCATGGCCGCGATGGCGTCGCCGGAGCTGTAGCCCGGGGCGGGGTTGCCGGTAATTTTGGCGGATTGGAAGACGTTGAAGCGCTGCACCTGGTTTGGCCCGGTGATTTCTTTGACCTGGGCCAGCGAGGACAGGGCGATCATCTCACCGGTGGTGTCGCTGCGCACGTACAGCTCGTTGAGGTTTTCCATATGCCCGCGGTAACTTTGGTCCGCCTGCATCTGGACCCGGTAGGTGCGACCGACCAGGTTGATATCGTTGACGTAGCCCACGCCGAAGGTGTTCTGGGTGGCGGAGAATATTTTTGCTATGGACACGCCCAGGCTTTTGGCCTGATCGCGGTCCAGCTCAATATACAACTGCGGCGAGCTGGCGCTGAAGTTGTTGGTTACGCCTTGTAGCACGGGGTTTTTATTGGCTTCTGCGGCAAAGGCCGAGGCTGCGCTCGCGAACTCCAGGCTGGTCGCCTCGCCGTGGTTTTGCAGGTAGGCCTCAAAGCCGCCGGTATTGCTCATGCCGGAAATGGGCGGCACGTTAAAGGCAATGATCAGTCCCTCGGGCACAGTGGCGCCAAACTGCAGGACGCGGCCAATGATGGATTCCACCGCATCTTTTTTGTCTGTCCGCAAGTCCCAGTCGCGCAGGGCGACGAAGAACGTGGCTGCATCGGACTTGATGCCGCCGGTAATTACGTCATAGCCGCTTAGGGACATAACGTTTTCCACGTTTTCATCCGTCTTCAGGAAGGCTTCGAGCTTGCGCACGGTCAGGGAGGTGCGCTGCATGGAGGTGCCGCTGGGCATGATCACCGCAGAGATGAAAATGCCCTGGTCTTCGTCTGGGACCATGCCTGTGGGCGTGATTCTGAAAAGATAGACGGCTGCTGCGCAAAATATCAGGCTGATGATAATGCCGCGGGGGATATGATTGAGGAAGCCGCGCACCCGGTTGGTATAGTTGTCGGTGCGTTTGTCAAACCAGGTGTTGAACCATTTGAAAAAGCCCTTGGGCTCGTGATTGATCTGCTCCTGGCTGAGCAGCAGCGCGCAGAGAGCCGGGGTGAAGGTAAGCGCCAGCAGGCCGGACAGGGCCACAGACACGGCAATGGTGATGGCGAACTGTTTGTACATGATCCCGGACAAACCGCCCAGGAAGGCCACGGGGATAAACACCGAGCAGAGCACCAGCACAATGGCTATCAGGGCGCCGGCCACCTCATCCATGGCTTTGATGGTGGCGTCGCGCGCCTCCAGTTTTTCGGTGCGCATGATGCGTTCCACGTTTTCCAGCACCACAATGGCGTCGTCCACCACGATGCCGATGGCCAGAACCATGCCGAACAGGGTCAGGGTGTTGATGGAGAAGCCGAGCACATACATGCCTGCAAAAGTACCCACAATGGATACCGGCACCACCAGACAGGGAATGACCGTGGCCCGCCAGTTTTGCAGGAACAGATAAACCACGGCAAAAACCAGGACCATGGCTTCAAACAGGGTCTGGACCACTTCGTTAATGGAGACCTGTACAAATTTGGTGGTATCGTAAGGGATTTCATAGTCGATGCCTGCCGGGAAGCGGTCGCGCAGCTCGATCATTTTGTCCTTGACGATTTCGGCGGTGGACAGGGCATTGCCGCCGGGCGTGAGGAAAACGCCCACGGGCGTGGCCGGGATTCCGTTCAGGTTGCCCTGAAAACTGTAATCTTGCGAGCCCAGTTCGATGCGGGCCACGTCGCCCAGGCGCAGAACCGTGCCGTCGGGATTGGAGCGGATAATAATGTCTTCGAACTCTTCCGGGGTGGTCAGGCGACCCTTGGTATTAACGATGTAGGTGAGGTCGACCACATCGTCCAGTGGGTTGGTGCCGATGTTGCCGGCCACGAACTGGGCGTTTTGTTCCTGAATGGCCAGTGTAAGGTCGTCGGGCACCAGGCCAAGCTGGGCCATGATGTCCGGTTTGGTCCAGATGCGCATGGAATAATAGCGCGCCCCGAAGTTGATGACGTCGCCCACGCCGGGCAGGCGCTTTAATTCGTCGATAACGTTAACCAGCGTGTAGTTGCTGATATAGGTGTCGTCGTAGCGACCGTCCGGCGAGTACAGGGCCACCAGCAGCAGAATGGCGGAAGAACGCTTCTGGGCCGTTACCCCGGTGCGGCGCACTTCTTCGGGGAGGCTGTTGAGCACCGGCTGGATGCGGTTGTTGACGTTGACCACGGCCATGTCTGCATCAGCGTCCACATCAAAGGCAATGGAGATGGACAGGTTGCCGCTGGAGTCGCTGACCGAGGTCATGTACAGCATGTTTTCCACGCCGTTGATCTGTTGTTCAAGCGGCGCAGCCACGGTGGCGGCCAGGGTTTCCGGGCTGGCCCCGGGGTAGTTGGCCGAGACCACCACCTGAGAGGGCACCATGTTGGGGTATTGCTCAATGGGCAGAGCGCGCATGGCCAGAGAACCGGCCAGCAGGATGAACAGGGCGAGCACGCTGGCCAGAATGGGCCGGTCTATGAATAATCTGGAAAACATATGTTTGGGGTATCCTTAGGTATCCAGGAAATACTCCGGACAAACGGTTGTTGGGTTTATTGCGCAGTGCTGTTGCTTGCCGCAGCGCCTTGAGCGGAACTGTCTTTTTCCGGCTCAATGACCTTGACTTTTTCATTGGGAGAAGCCTTAAGCAGGCCCTCAACCATGATGCGCTCACCTTCTTCAAGGCCGCTGTCCAGGAGGTAGTTGTCGCCCATGCCCATGATAATTTTGACTATGCGGGGGTTGGCCACGTTTTCATTGTCGATCACATAAACCATGTCGCCCTGCTGGGTTTTAAGCACGGCCCGCTGGGGAATGAGTATGGCTTTGGTCAGGACGGCGCCGTGGACATAGACCCGGGCAAACTGGCCGGGCAGCACTTCGGCTTTGGGGTTGTCCAGGGTGGCCCTGGCGCGCACTGCGGCCGTGGGGGCGTCCATCTGGCGGTCCATGAAGGTGAGATCGCCCTTGGTGCTGTATTTCTGGCCGTTGCTCAGCCGGATTTCCACGGTATAGCCGTCAGCAGGGGCCTGGAGTTTGCCCCGGGTGAGGAAATCCTGAAATTGCAGGTAATCGTTACCGGGAATGGAAAAATTCACATACAGAGGATCAAGCTGGACAATGGTGGTCAACAGGCCCGTGGCATCGGCGGCGCTGACCAGGTTGCCCTCGGTGACCACTTCTTTGCTGGTGATGCCGGTAATGGGAGCGCGCACTTCGGTGTAGCCGAGGTTGATGGCCGCCTGTTCAAGCTTGGCCTTTGCCATGTTCACGGCAGCCACGGCTTCATCATAAGCGGCCACGGAATTGTCGCGCTCCTGCTTGCTGACCACTTCCTCGCTGTATAGCTGCAAAATCCGGGAATTGGAGAGTTTATTCTGGGTAAAAGCGGCCTGGGCCTGGGCCAGAGCGGCCTTGGCATCGTCATACACGGCCTGGTAAGTGTCCGGCTCAATGAGGAACAGCAGTTCATCTTTCTGAACAATGGAACCCTCAATGTACTTTTTTTCCTGGAGAATGCCGCTGACCCTGGCGCGGACCTGAACCTCGCGCGAACCGGCGGTCTGCCCCACATATTCCATGGGATAAGGCAGGTCCTGCGGTGTAATGGTGATGGCGGTGACTTCGGGGGTCGGGCGGGCCTGGGTCTGTCCGTCATCGCCACAGGCGCTGAGCAACGCTGTTGCCGCCATGGCGAGAAGACAGAGTTTAAGTCTGGGAAACAATATCTGCGTAGGCATAAGGCATACACCTCTTATTCCTGTATCTAAATAATGCAACGGCATTGTGTTTTGAGCCAACCGGCAGCGGACCCCCAACAGAATTATATAGCGCGATAGTACGCAACCGGCAAGTGGCGAAGATGGGTGGATACTGATTTTGTTGGGCGGAAAGACTTGCCCGGCATGCCTTTGCGCTGAAATTGAAAAAAATATATAAATAAAGCCTTATTCCGGGACAATCGGGTTGCCCCCGGAACTTACGGTTCCTGCTTGGCGGCGGATTTTGCACCGGCGGGGCTGGCCAGGAGTTTAAGCTTGCTGAAAGCAAAATCTCCCGGGTCTTGCCCTTCCAGAGCTTCCAGGGGAATTTCCGCGCGCGCTTTTGATTTTTGCCCGCCGGCCGGGCCATACTGGATGAAGCATTTTTCCGCCACTTGCCCCATGTCGCGGCTGCCGTCGCTACGGAAAATAATTACCAGCGAGTCTTTGACTATGCCGCCCACGATCACCCAGCGGAACTCATGTACGCGCATGAGAAAATCGGCGGTTATTACCAGGATGTCGGCTGTGGGCACCTTGCCGACAAAGGAGAAGCGTCCTTTGTCGAGTTTGCGCAGGCCCTGGAAGCCTTTGACCAGATACTTTATCCAGGCCATGCGCAACTCCGAGCGGGTGATGGTGGACAGCTTGACGTTGTCGGCCAGTCTGATCAAATAGCTGTAGGCCAGCAGGTCCAGCTCGTTTACTCCGCGCGAAAAATTGCCCGTATCTGTGCGGATGCCGTAAAGCAGAGCCGTGGCCAGGAGTTTGCCGGGCTTTATGTTCATGACCAGCAGATATTCGGTGAGCAGGGTGGACAGGGCCCCATATTCCGGGCGGATGTCAACGAAGTCTGCTTTGACCGGAAACTCGGAAACTTCCGGATGGTGGTCCATAACAATGGAAAAATTGATATCCGCAAAACCTGGATGGTGGTGCGGCTGAGAATCGACCAGGGCAAAGCGCTGGTAGCGCCCGAGCATGGCCGGGGTCAATTTGGGCGCTCGGATACGCAAATAATGGAGCATGGCCAGATTGTCGGGGCGGACGATGTCGTTGACTCTGGCCAGGTCTACCCCGGCGACGCGATGGGCGAAAATACGCTTCAACGCCTGCCCCGAAGCCACGGCGTCCGGATCGGCGTTCATGACGATGAGCCATTTCTCATCGCGATTGAGCATGGGCATGATTCGGGAAACACAGGTTTCGGTATACTGCATGGCCGCCATGTTTTTACCCTTTAGAGCATTTTCGCATTGAAATCGCTGTTGCGGCGGGAGTGACTCTCGTTCGCTCCAGGCTTACGGTGTTGCGCAGCAAGTGCGCTATATAATCTCAATATTTAATTGCTCTGGCTGGAGTGCCTTTTTTGTTAATAGCTGGTTGCCGTCATTAACTGCCTTGCCCGTCCAAGCCCCCGAAATTAACATATAGTGTATTTCTTGCGGCATAGCAACGCAATGAGCGTCCTTTTTGCCCGGCAGCGCGAGCAGGAGATTTAAGGCTTGCGCGATGCGTTTGCGCCGGAAGTGGATCCCTCTGAAATGGCGGAGCGAATGGCGTCGGATTTTTTGCATGCCGCCCGGTGCGCTTGGCAGGGAGATTTTTTGGGCAAAAAAGCTCAAAAAAGCGCCCGCCCGGCAAAGTGGAGCCTGGCGCAAAGAGGGGACATGGGGTGCGGAGGCGGAATTTACTGATTCAGCTCGGCCTTGAATTTGCGGGAGACCCGGAAAACCACGACTTTTCTGGGGGGCAGGGTAATGGAGGTGCGGGTTTTGGGATTGCGCCCTTTACGGGCCTTTTTGGCATAGGCTTCAAAACGCCCGAATCCGCTGAACAAAAGGGAGTTGTCTTTTTTGATGGCCGTTTTCATGATATCCAGCAGGTTTTCCACAATGGAGCGAACTTCGGAGCGGTTGAGGTCGGTTTGCTCGTAGATGGTGTCAACGATTTTGGTTTTGGTCATACTGGGGATTTCACTCATCATAGTTCCCTTCAAAAAGCGAGGCAAATTAAGCGATGCGTTGCCTGATTCTTTCCGCCAAAGCGGACATTTCTTCGGTGGATGAATACCGGCCCATGGGCCAATGGTTCAAGCCGTCACCCTCATGCCTGGGCACCAGGTGCCAGTGGATATGGAAAACCGACTGCCCGGCCGCGGGGTGATTGTTTTGCAACACATTAAGTCCATCCGCCTTGGTTTCTTCCATGACCGCCCGGCCCACCTTTTGGACTGCCGGTAAGATATAGGAAAATGCCTCGGCGGGCACTGCAAATAAATTGGCGTAATGGGCTTTGGGAATAACCAGGGCATGCCCCGGTCGCTGGGGGTTTAAGTCCAGAAAAGCCAGAACGCGGTCATCTTCATAGACTTTGGCGCTGGGTATTTCACCCGCACTGATGCGGCAGAAAATACAATCAATCTCAGACATGAATAAAACCTCGCCAAAATGTGGAAACAGGTAAAAAATACCTGTAATTCTTCAATTGTAACAGGGGTGGTGAAAGTTTTCAAGTGCCGGGTGTAAATCCGGCAAAGGCGGGGTTTACTCCCCCGTTGCGGCAATCTCAATGCGAAAATGCTTTAGAGGGAGGCGGAAAATTTTTGGGGAGGCAGCGCCTCCCCAAAAATAATCTATCATTAACTGAACCTGTTGGACTTTTTTAAGCGTCAACTGCTCTAGTATCCGGGAATCTGCTTGGGGAAGTAATCTTCACAGCCGCCTTCCCGGAACACGTCCACGGTGGTGCAGTGGAAGGAGCCGCCAAAGGCCAGGGTTTCCGCGTAGTGCAGGGGCACCACTTCAAAGCCCAGCTTGTTCAGCTGTTCTGCGTAGGCAGTTTCATTGATTTCCACGCAAATGGTTTTGGGGTCAAGGGACAGGGTGTTGGCAGACAGCCAGCTGGGGCCGTGCCGTTCGGCCAGGGCGCCCACAGTGATGTGGATGTCGTGCACGGGCTTTGCGCAGGCCACCATTTCCCAGTCATTGATGCGGAACAGTTCGTCCATCTGGGGGATAAGGGGGCCGTTGTCCGGGCAGTACATGCACAGTCCGGGCTTGAGCGGCATGAGCATGCCGTCGATATGCCAGGGCATGCCGCCTTTGCGGCTGAAGCGGGCTTCGTGGACGCGCACGCCCAAGAGCTTCAGGTAGCGTCTTACCCAGTCAAAACCGGCCTTGTTGGTAACCACAGACGGCTGCCAGAAGATGTCCTTGCCGAAGCGCAGACCGTCGGCTGCGTCAAACAGAGGCTCCTTTTCGGTCAGGTGCCAGTGCTGGGCCAGGGCGCGCTTCTGCATGTCGTCTTCGTTCCACATGTCGCCGTAATAGCTTTCCCAGAAACCCTGCTCAAAGCTGTCGTTGGTGAGGCGGGGACGGGGCGCGGACAGCCAGATGAAGTCGGGGTCTTCTTTGAAGTATTCTTCAAAAATGGGGCGGAAGTGGAGGTATTCATAGAAGCGTGAGCGCAGGGCCATGGGCGATTCAAGAATGGCGTTGCCCACGGGCAGGAACACGTCGCGGGGCGGCTGGCAGCCGCGCATGACTTCGCATTCCCAGTCAGGGGTGGAGGTCTTTTGCAGGGTGTTCAGCACTGTGGGCCGGTCCACCTTGACGCCGCGCTTTTCCATGGCGGCCTGAAAGGCGTTCATCTGTTCCGTAGCCACATCCTGCCAGGCCTGGGGCAGGGGGCCGAAGTATTTGGGGTAAGTCGGGGAAATGTTGGTCCAGGAAATGTTGGGGTAGGGGTTGCACGTGCCCACCGGGCTGCCCAGGATGACGCGCTTGAGCGGGTCCCATTCGTTCCAGGAATTTACAATTTTAGCCATGTCCATTCTCCTTATCGCCATGCGGCGCATGACATTAAACGTGATTACACGGTTTGGTCTTTCCTTTTAGTTTATACGGATTTGCCGCTTGCGGCGCAAAGGAATTTTTTATTTTTCGTGTATACAAAACAGCGATATTGTATACAGTTTGGGCTTTTTACCGGACGCAAGCACAGTATAAAACCGCATGGTTGTGGTGCTTTGCATTCCATTCAATTAATGACTATAATATGAAGTCATCATTGCCTGCCCGAATCAACCGGGCAGCAATGAGCCGGAACGATTCTCTGCAGTTTTAAGGAATACAAACATGCCCAATCGTAAAGCCTCCTGCCGCAAGCAGGTTACCGATTTTATCAAAGAAATGATTT
>CAZNBK010000029.1:0-14880 GCA_964571105.1 uncultured Desulfovibrionaceae bacterium | reverse complement strand
TTTTTCGGGCACTGCATCAGGATATCCTCCCGGCCAAATATTCCGGACAACATATGTTAAAAAAAATGCAAAAACCCCACAAGGGGGTTTTTGCAAAATAATCTGCCCGTTCCGGCTTGGCAATGGCGGACACAGGCAAAACCGAACGTCCAGTTTTCAAATAGCCCGGCTTTGTAAATATCTTAGCTTTCCTGCTCGGCAGCCGGGGCTTCTTCAGCCGGAGCCGGGGCGTCAGGAGCCGGAGCGCCTTCAGCGGCTTCCGCAGGAGTTTCAGCCGGGGCCGGGGCTTCATTGCTTTCACAACCGACAAAAGACATCATGGCCACAACA
The DNA here is from genome assembly GCA_964571105.1 of uncultured Desulfovibrionaceae bacterium. Classification (GTDB taxonomy): domain Bacteria; phylum Desulfobacterota; class Desulfovibrionia; order Desulfovibrionales; family Desulfovibrionaceae; genus JAVBRZ01. Next base: position 14,550 of record CAZNBK010000029.1, on the reverse strand, counting down.
ACCAAAGCAGCCATCAGCATAAGAATCTTGCGCATCTCGAACCTCCATGAGTTATTGTTATCTGTTTCAAGAATTCAGGCTATGTAGTCCATTTTTCTTTCTAAGACATAAACCGCTTCTCTGAAATTGACAAGCATAACCTGAGCAAACAGGAGGGCTTACAAAAGCGGGGCATGACCGTGCCGCAGAGCGACAGTGAGCACAGGACGTGCGAGCCGAGAGGTATGCGACAAGGCAGGATTTACTCCCGCCTGCGACAATCTCAATGCGAAAATCCGCTAATGGGCAGATGCGTTTTTTTCAATCAGACTCAGGGTGTTTTTGATTTGCAAGCCCTTGGGCGAATTGCGGCTGATTTCACGCTCCAGTGCCGAAATACCCTTGATCACCGTGGTGTGCGCCCGGTTGAGGCAATTGCCGATTTCTTGCAGTGAGCACTCGGTATGCTTGCGGGCAAGATAGAATACCGAGTTGCGCGCCAAAACATAGTCCGCCTTGCGGCTCTTGGATTTCAACTGTGCTTCGCTAAGCCCGAAAGCCTTACACACCGTAGCCATAAGGCTGGTTATATCCAGGGACGGGTTTTGCTCGGCATAGTGCCTGATTATCTCCCAGGCCAAATCCGGTGTAATTTCTGTGTTCAGAAGCTGCGAGCGCAGAATCAGGTTATGCAGGCAGCTTTCCATATGCCGGACATCCTTGACGATATGCGTGGCCAGCAGTTCGGCCACCTCGTCATTAAGATTTACCGCCCTGGAGGCGGCCTTGGCTTTAACTATCCGGCGGCGGGTCTCCAGGCAGGGCGTGCCGATTTCCGCCAAAAACCCCGAACCGAACCGCGAGGCCAGTTGTTCATCAATGCCGGTAAGCTCGCGCGGGATAAATGAGGAGGAAAAGACCACCCGACCGCCGCGCTCGCGAATGGCCTTGATGGTGGACAGCAACTCCTCCTGCATGCGCTCCTTGCCCCGCAAAAAGTGGATATCTTCAAGGAGCAGCATGTCCACATGCCGGTAGCGTTCCTTAAAAGAGTCAATATTTTTGGCTTTGATGGCCGCAACCATTCTGGAGCCGAATTCTTCGGCGGTGAGGTATTCCACTACACAGCGGTTGCGATTGGCTGTTTTTAAAAGCTCAAGGCCCACAGAGCGCAGCAAATGCGTTTTGCCCAACCCCGGCCCGGAGGCCAGGAAAAGCGTGTTTACACTCATGCTTTCCCGGCAAATGCTCTGCGAGGCGGCAAAGGCCAGATCATTGCTCGGGCCGACAATGAAATTTTCAAAGCAAAACCGGGCGGCTTCTGAGTTGGCCTCAACTCCGCCCAATAGCGCTGCGCCTGGCGGTGCAGAAAACTCCAGGGGCAAGCCCATCTGTTCCTGATCGGGCGCAAGCGCGGCAGCGTCAGGGGTTGCGGTGGTGTCGGCGGCAGAAGCATTTACATTTCGGCAGGCGCGGACAATGAGTTTTGGAGTTATATCCAAAACATTGCCGGCTGCTTGCTGGATGATGTCCAAGTAACGCGCCCTGACCCTCTGGGCCATAAACTCAGTTGGAGCGAAGACTTCCAAAATGGTATCCCCTGCTGCCCCGTGTATCTCTGCGTAGAGGGGCGCAATCCAAACTTTGTAATGACCGGGGGAAAGACGCTCTTGAAGCTGGTACTGAATTTGGTTCCAAGGCGTTGTCATGGCTACCTGATACGCTCAGGCCCTGAAAGGCACAAGAGACAAACTGGCTGAAAGCAGGGGGAAATTTCTTGAGAATCCCCCAAAGACTTCTTTGCGCAACATGGTAAAATCATTGAATTCTTTCATTTTCAATGCAACTTGCCGCCAAGTTGGAAAGCCTTATCCGCGCCGCATTTTTAAGATGTCAAGGGAAGGGAGAGTCTTTTTTTTCAACAGACATTATTCACATATGAAACTCATTATTTCTTAAAAATACTCAATCATGTTACCCGTAGCAGGTTCTTGAATCAATATCCGTGCCAAGTATAGGGAAAACCACAAATACAACTCCCTACCGCCCTTTTACTTGATTTTAAGTCTTTTTTCACTTTTTTTGCCGCTTATCTCGCCTGTTGGCGATCAATATATCCAACTATCCATCTATGCTTACTATACCAGCCCGCCCTGCCCTCTGGAACGCGCCGCCTATCCGCTGCAACTCCAGGCAAATCGCGGAGAAAACATGGGGGATCGTTTGTTTATCGCCTGCGCGGCAAAATGTGTTATTCTAGAAACTTATAAAAAAATATAATTACTTATATACAAAAACACTATTTAAGTATCAGCAAATGAACTGCGCCCTGCCGTTGTACACCGCTGGAACCAAAAGAGCATTTTCGCATTGAGATTGTCGCCGCGAGGGAATAAATCCCGCCTGACGCGCTGCGGCCCTCATCCATATAGATACAAAAATTCGACGCATTGGTTGCAAAAGGCGCGGCCCGGGTTTTCTTCAAAACAGCAGCCCCATTGTTGTCCGATTAATTTGCCCGGGCAGGAGTGACTTGGAATCTGAATAAGAGCAAAAATGTTTTCCCGCTCTCTTGCCCTGTTGCCAAAAAGGGCATACAAAAATAGACGTTGCTATGGATCGAAGGCGCACCGGGCTGCGCAACAGAGGTGTTTTCCGCCGCTGCTTACCGGCCCCGGCACCCCCCACAACTGGCTTGCAGGATATGCAGGCAACATATCATGCAGGTGTGCCTTCGCTAAAGTCACCTTTTGCCGCGAGGAACTGCATTATGCCCTACGTAAAAGAAACCATCAATTCACTGTCCCGCCTTCATCCCGCCCAGCCAGAATTTTATCAGGCTGTGGAAGAAGTACTGGTTTCCCTGCGCCCGCTGATGGCCTCCACGGACAAATACTTCAAACACAGCATCATTCAACGCATTGTGGAGCCGGAAAGACAGATTATTTTCCGCGTGCCCTGGGTGGACGACAGCGGAGCCGTCCGGGTAAACACCGGTTTCCGCATCCAGTTCAATTCAGCCATCGGACCCTATAAAGGCGGCCTGCGTTTCCACCCCTCCGTCAACTTGGGCATACTTAAATTTTTGGGTTTCGAGCAAATTTTTAAAAACTCGCTCACCGGGCTGCCCATCGGCGGGGGCAAAGGCGGCAGCAACTTTGACCCCAAGGGCAAGTCCGACAATGAAATCATGCGCTTCTGCCAGGCGTTCATGGCCGAGCTTTATCGCCATATCAACGCGCTCACCGACGTTCCCGCCGGGGATATCGGCGTTGGCGCCCGCGAAATCGGCTATATGTACGGCTATTATAAAAAACTCACCGGCCTCTATGAAGGGGTCCTTACCGGCAAGGGCCTGCTCTGGGGCGGCTCGCTGGCCCGTACCGAAGCCACCGGGTACGGCTCGGTTTATTTTGCCGAAAATATGCTGAAAGCCCGCGGCGACTCTCTATCCGGCAAAACCTGCGCCGTGTCCGGCTCCGGCAACGTGGCCACGTATACGGTGCAAAAACTGCATCAGATAGGGGCCAAAGCCGTGACCGTCAGCGATTCCAGCGGCTTTATCTATGACCCCGAAGGCATTGACCTGGAGCTGCTGAAGCAAGTCAAGGAAGTTGAACGCGCCCGGCTGACCCGCTATGCCGAACTGCGCAAGTCTGCCGTGTACACCCCGACCGAAAAATACCCTGCCGGTCGTAACGGCGTCTGGACTGTGCCCTGCCAGGCCGCATTCCCCAGTGCCACCCAGAATGAACTCAACGAAGCCGATGCCCGGGATCTGCTCAAAAACGGCTGCATCTGCGTGAGCGAAGGCGCCAACATGCCCTCCACCCCGGAAGCCGTGGAAGCCTTCATTGCCGCCGGTATCGCCTATGGGCCGGGCAAAGCCGCCAATGCGGGCGGCGTGTCCACCAGCCAGTTGGAAATGGCTCAAAACGCGGGCATGCAGCACTGGACCTTTGAAGAGGTCGACAGCAAGCTGAAAAAAATCATGGAAGGCATTTTCCAAAGCGCCCACAACACGGCGGAAGAATTCAAGCAGCCAGGCAACTATGTGCTTGGCGCCAACATTGCCGGATTCCGCAAAGTGGCCGATGCCATGATCGAACAGGGTGTGGCCTGATAAGCCCAGCAAAATAATCCGCATTAGCTAGTCTTGGTGTGGGCCGCAAGCTTATCTTGCGGCCCACATCTGTTCTCTGGAGGGGGGTTTTATAAGCTAACCCTTGACAAAGACGCTTATCACTGCTGTCCTCAGCCGTAAGGCTCGCCTACCGGCGGCGCTTTGCCTTGCTCGCGCCGCAGGGTGTTGGTCGGCCAACACTGAACTGTAGATAAAAAAGGATATAAGGACTCAGAAATGATTCAGTCTGCTTTGCTGGTGGGCGCTGGAGCCGCCTGCGGCGCAATAATCCGCTGGCTGCTGGGCCTGGGGCTGAACGCCGTTTTCCCGCTCATACCGCTGGGCACATTGGTTGCCAATCTCTCCGGCAGCTATCTCATCGGAGTGGGGCTGGGCGCTTTCGCAACCTTGCCCTCGCTGGCTCCGGAATTACGTTTGCTGCTGCTCACCGGTTTTTTGGGCGGGCTGACCACATTCTCCGCTTTTTCAGCGGAAATGGTCACGCTGCTGCGGGAAGGCCGCTTGCTTTGGGCCGGTTGCGGCATTGCCCTGCATGTTGCCGGTTCACTTTTGATGACCTTCCTGGGGCTGGGCACATTCTACATTTTAGCCCGCCTGCATGCCTAACCGGGCCGAAGCCGCATATTTTTATCCCCCACAGGGAGGCTTGACCGGCAAAAACGGTTAATATTTAAAACAAGGAAACGAACATGCCCGACAAGCAAAAAAACGGCAAAACCCCGTCGGAAAGCAGTGTGGTCATGCGCCACGCGCCCATGCCCACCGAAACCAACACCAACGGCACGCTGCACGGCGGCGACCTGCTCAAGCACATTGACACCGCTGGCGGCATGGCAGCCTGGCGGCACGCCCGCAATAAAGTGGTCACCGTGGCCCTGGAACGGATGGATTTCCGCACCCCTGTATTCATGGGAGAACTTCTGAGCCTGGAAGCCGTTTTGCACCGGACCGGGCGCACCTCCATGGATGTCGGCGTAACTGTGGAAGCGGAAAACCTGACCAGCGGCGAAACCAGACACGTCGCCTCCTGCTTCCTAACCTATGTGTCCATTGACGATGCGGGCAATCCCGTGCCTGTCCCGCCGCTGCTGATCAGCACTCCTCAAGAGGAATATCTTTTCAAGGAAGCCGAAAAACGCCGCGCCGAACGTCTGACCCAGACTAGGCAGAGCTAAGGCAGGTGCAGGGCTAAGCCCTGCACCCTCATTAGGGAGTGGTATACGATAATAAAATCGCGGGCTATTTACCGGCTTTAAACGAGCTGACGATCTCGGACATTTCCTGACTGTGCTCCTGATAATGCGCTTCCGCACACCAGATTTGCAACTGCACGGCCCGGTCAGGAAAAACCGTGACCAGCACTTCCATGATCACACCGTTGCCGCCGGCGTCCAAGGCCGCAGTAATGGACGCGGCATTAAACCCATTCAGGGATTTGATCTCTTTGTTCAAGATTGTTCTGATGCTCAGCGGGACAATGCCGCCATCCAGTTCCTGGCGCAAGCTTGCTTCCATTTCCGAGAGAAACAACTCCCGTTCCTCAGGATTAAGCTGGGGCAAGCGGTCCTGGGTAAGGCTTTCGTCCTCCGGACCGAGGGGCAGCTGATTGACCATGACCATGCCGAAAGGTTTGTCTTCTTTATCCATTGCCACAGCCATAAACTGCGGGCCGCCCGGCTCCGGCGGCGCTACCCGCCAGTTCTCGGGCAGACCAATGGCCATATCGTTGGGCAGGCTCATGACCCGCATTTCGGCCAAGGCCAAGCCCGGCAGAAGCGCAAGCAGCCAGCCGCACAAAATCAGTTCAAACCCTCTCCGCATGTTCATCGCACAAAATCCTTCTTGATTATCCCAAAAACACCCTCCCTTGATTTGAGAACAAGGAGGGGCATGAAGCAGGAACCGCGGGTCAAGCCGAGCACGGTTCCTGCTGTCGTTTCATTTCTCAATCAAGGCAACGCTCAGGAAGCCTTGCTGCCGTTGTCCACCGGGCCGGAGACGCTCAAAAGCTTCAACCCGCCCCCGCTGTGCACGGCCAGAATCATGCCTTGCGACTCCAGCCCGCGCATTTTACGCGGGGCCAGATTGGCGACCACAACCATCTGGCGTCCGAGCAGTTCCTCCGGGGTATAAAATTCGGCAATACCGGCCAAAATCTGGCGCACGCCCAGTTCAGGGCCGAGATCGATTTCCAGGCGCAACAATTTGTCCGCATCCGGATGGCGCTCGGCCACTTTCACTGTGCCCACACGCAGATCCACCTTCTGGAAATCTTCAAACCCGATAACGCTCACGCCTTCCGGCACAGCAGCCTTGACCGGCTCTTTGGGCTTGTCCGCTTTTTTACCGGGTTTGGCGGCGGCCTTGCCCTCGGCTTCGCTGCCCGGCAGTTCCAGGCGCGGGAACAGATTGGAAGAAGAGGCAATCACGGCGCCGGGGGTTATGCCCGACCAGTCGGCGGCCTCAGCCGCCAAATTAACAGCGCCAGGCTCAAACTCACAGCCCAGCTGCGTCAGCATGGTCTCGGCAGTGCCGGGCATCACCGGCCAGAGGTGCACGGCTATTTTGCGCATGGCCGTAAGCAGCGTATGCAGCACTGTGCCCAGGCGCTCCAGGTCGTTATTTTTGTGCAAAGTCCAGGGGGCCTGGCTGTCCACATACTTATTCAGGCTGCGCACCAGCTCCCAGAGAGATTCCAGGGCTGCGGACATGCGCATGTTTTTAAACAGGTTCTGAAAATTGTGTTGCGCTTCGGCAGCCAGTTCGAGAATGGCCTTGTCCTCGTCGGTATGCGCCCCGGCCTCCGGGACCACAGCCGCAAAATATTTGGCGTTCATGCTCAGCACCCGGGAGAAAAGATTGCCCAGGTCATTGGCCAGATCGGAGTTATGCCTGCCGAGCATGGCTTCATCGGTGAAATTGGCGTCTGAGCCAAAGTGCATTTCACGCAGCAGAAAATAGCGGAAAGAATCCAGCCCGAAATAATCGGCCACTTCCAGGGGGTTGACCACGTTGCCGATGGTTTTGGACATTTTGCTGTCGCGCACCAGCCAGTATCCGTGCACATTAAGGTGCCGGTAAAGCTCCACCCCGGCGGCCATGAGCATGGTGGGCCAGAAAATCGCGTGCGGCTTAAGAATATCCTTGGCTACCAAATGCTCGCCCGGCCAGAATTTTTTGAACCCTTCCCCGTCAGGCCACTCCAGGGCATTGATATAGTTGAGCAATGCGTCAAACCAGACATAGCAGACGTAGTCCTGGTCAAAGGGCAGCTCGATGCCCCAGGTCAAGCGGGTCTTGGGCCGGGAAATGCACAGGTCTTCCAGCTCGCCGCTGTCCAGCAGGCTGAGCACTTCGTTTCTGTACCGCTCAGGCCGGATAAAATCGGGGTTGTCCAGGATATACTGCTTGAGCCGCTCCTGATACTTGGCCATTTTGAAAAAGTAATTCTTCTCGCTGATGTACTCCGGTTTGCTCAAATGCTGCGGGCAAACGCCGTCCACCAGTTCTTTGGGGGTATAAAACCGCTCACAGCCATAGCAATAATAACCGCCGTATTCGCCGAAATAAATATCGCCGTTATCGTAAACTTTCTGAATAAAAGCCTTGACCCGGCGCTGGTGTTCGGGGTCGGTGGTCCGGATGAACTGATCATATTCAATGTTCAGCTTGGGCCAGACCGTCTTGAATTTATCGGCAACCGCATCCACAAATTCCTGCGGGGTTTTACCGGCCTTTTCCGCAGCTTGCACGATTTTATCACCGTGCTCGTCGGTACCGGTGAGAAAATAGGTTTCTTCGCCGAGCAAGCGGTGAAAACGGGTCTGGGCGTCGGCCACAATGGTGGTATAGGCGTGGCCCAAATGCGGGTTGGCATTCACGTAATAAATAGGCGTGGTAATGTAGTATCTTTTCATGTGTATATCCAATATATCTATATCTTTTTTATCCGATTTGCCGATTATTTGCCCGCTGCCTGCTCAAAAGGCAGGCCCCGCAAGTATAAGTCCAGCCGGACGGCCCATTGCGCCAAAACCTCGGCAGGCAGGCCCTGCTCCCGTCCCAAACTCAGCGCCAGCCTTTGCGTGCCCGCAGCTTGCTCGAAATCTCCCGCCCTGGCCAGAGCCGCCGCCAAAGTGTCATATAACCCCGGCTCTTCCAGCCGACTTGCCCCCTGAGCCGCCTGGGCCAGCTCAACCGCCAAAACGCCGTTATTATACCGGCTGTCCGGGCAGGTAGCCAAAAACCAGGCCAGATCATTGAGCACCTGGACATCGCTGCCGGCTGTGCGCCAGGCCGTTTCCAGATCCCGGTGGGCCTCGGCATACCGCCCCTCAGCAGCATATACCCTGGCCCGGCTGGTCAGCAAGCCCGGATCATAGGGGTAGACACTCAGCCCCAGGCTGAAATCCGCTTCTGCGGCCAGGCGCTGCCCTGTGTAAAAGTATGCATTGCCGCGATTAAGCAGCGCCCCGCAATGCAGCGGGTCGCAGTCCAGGGCCAGGGAAAAATCCTTCAGCCCCTGCCTGTCCTGCCCCAGGCTCAGCAGCATCATGCCCCGCTCGTTATAAAAGTCCGCGTTGCCCGGAGACAAGCGCACGGCTTGATCCATGCAGGCGAGGGCTTGCGCGAAATCGCCCAGACGCCACAGGGTTATGGCCATGTCCGCGTTGCGCCTGGCCACATGGGGTTCTAAGCGCAGGGCTTCGGCATACCAGTGCCGGGCCGAGTGCCAGTCGCCCAGATACTGATAAAACACCGCCAAGGCCGCATGTTCGCGGCTGCCCGGCTCCCCCCGCTGTGTTCTTGATTTGAGGCGGGATTCCGCTTCTTGCCGGTAGCCCTGCCTGGCCCCCACTATACAGAGAACCAATTCCGGCAGCAGCGCCCCGGGGGCCAGCTCCAGCGCCGCCAACGCGTGCGCCTGCGCCAGGGCTTCGTCGTTCAGGCCGAGTGCGGCCCAGGCCCTGTAAACATGGGCTTCCGCGCGCTCTTGCCCGGAAAGGCCGCTTTCGGCCAGCAGCCTGTCCGCTTCATGGGCCAACTGCGCCCAGGCCGCCGCCGACTCCAGCCGGGCCAGGTCGCCCAGGGGTGAAACCACCGCTTGCAGGTGAATGTTTTCATTCTTGCGAAACACATCCGCCTGGGCAGAGCCTGCCAGCCACGGCAAACCCAGCGAAACCGAAAAAAAGGCCAGGAAAAAGACCCGGACGGACAAATACATGCACTGCCGCGGGTCTCTTCGGTTCAAGCTGAACTGACAAGCATACAGGTTCATGGTCGCTGGGGCCTATATTTCCTTAAAATAATGTCTGGCGTACCTTGTACCTTTTTACGGCGTAAATCAAGCCCTTGGGAGCGATTTGCCGGAAAAATCCATCGGTCCGCAAATTTATCCCGCCTGGCCCGGCACTCGCACTGCCAAGCGGCAAGTTCATCAAATATGAAAATTCAGATAATGCTTCAATATGCCCTGGACCTCAGCCTGCACCTCGGGCAAAGGCCAGTCTGCATTCAGGACCACAAACCGCTTCGGCTCTTTTTCCGCCAAAGCCAGAAAGCCGTCGCGCACCCGCGAGTGAAAGGCCATGGCCTCGTCTTCAAAGCGGTCTTCCACGCCGACCTTGTTTTCGAGAATATTGCGCTGCTTTGCCCTGGCCAGGCCTTTTTCCACGGGCAAATCCAACAGCAAGGTCAGGTCGGGCCAGGCGTCCTGTACCGCGAAATCGTTCATCCGGCGGAGCAAGTCAAGGTCTTGCCCCCGGCCATACCCCTGATAGGCCAGGGTGGAGTCGGCGTAACGGTCGCAGATAACCAGTTTACCGGACGCAAGGGCCGGTTTGATTACCTCGTGCACGTGTTGCGCCCTGTCCGCGAGGTAGAGCAAAAGCTCCGCGTTATCGCTGAGATTGGTATTCTGCGGGTCGAGCAATTGCGCGCGCAAGGCCAGGCCCAGGTTACAGCCGCCCGGCTCGCGGGTGAGCAAGACATCTTGCCCGGCGTCCTTCAGGTACTGGGTCATATTTTCAATGACGCTGCTCTTGCCCGAACCTTCTATGCCTTCGAGAGTAATAAACATTGGTCATCCTTCTTGCTTTCCCTGGCTTTGCCTGCCGCACCGCCTCCGGCCCGATCCGGGCTGGGGGTTGCCTCGGCCTTGTACAGGAACCGTTCCAGGGTTTTTTGATATGTCGACCAGCCCGGTCCGCCTTGCGGGCAGGCTTCGCGCAAAACGTCGCGGCACTGGGCAAGCTTGGCATCGAGATTGTCTGCATAATGCAGAGCCAGGGCCTCTGCGGTTTGCGGCACCTTGGGCGAGCCAAAGGCCAGTTCCCCGTGGTGGCTTAAAATCAGATGCTTGAAATGCATTACCAGTTGCGGCTCCAGGCCGGATTTGCGAATAAACGGCTCCAGCACTTCCAGCGATAAATAAATGTGCCCCATGAGGCGGCCTTCGTCGGTATAATCGGGCACCATGCCCCCGGACAGTTCCCAGGCCTTGCCCAAATCATGGCAAACAGCCCCGGCCAGCAGGGCCTGGCGGTCCAGCTCCGGGTAATGGTCGGCCAGGGCCAGGCATAGCGTGGCCACCGACAGCGTATGCTCAAGCAGACCGCCTGCATAAGCGTGGTGCACGCCTTTGGCTGCCGGAGCGGCCAAAATCCGCTGCCCGACTTCCTCATTTTCCAAAAACGAGACCACCAGGCGACGCCACGGTTTATGCGTAAACGTACGCTTGCACAGGGCAATGAGTTCGGCCAGCATGTCTTCCGGGCGTTGCTCCGAGCCTTCCAGAAACAGCGTCAAATCAAGCTGGTTTTGCTCTTCCTCGCTTAAAATCCGCAGGCGGTCCACGGTCACTTCCAGGCGGTCGCGGTACAAACCGGCCTTGCCCTTGACTTCAACAATACTGCCCGGCGACAACGTTGAAAACGATTCGCTGGCCGGGGCCCATACTTTGGCTTCAATGCTGGCGGTCTTGTCTTTGAGCTCCAGCCGCCAGTAGGGCTGCCCGGCCTTGGTCTGCAAGCGTTGCGCGGCGGTAACCAGGAACAGGTCCCTGACCTCGCCTCCGGCCTGGAGTTCATTTATGAATTGTGTTTTTTGCGTCTGCATTTTACAACCTGCTTCAGACAAGATGATCCTGCCGAGTGGGCATCTTAATAATTTATTCCGTTTGCCACAACGTGATTTTTATGTTTTCCCCGCATTATTGTCCGGCTGCAGGGGCCTGCGTTAAAATAAAAATGTTTCAGGGAGTTTCATATGCATATAGTGCTGACCAATGATGACGGCATCCAGGCGCATGGCCTGCGGGCTTTATACCAAGGCATGCTTGACGCGGGCCACCGGGTTACGGTTATCGCCCCGGTAACCGAGCAATCCGCAGTGGGGCACGCCCTGACCTTTGCCTTGCCGTTACGGGTCAAAGAATTTAACGAAGATTCTTTCAACGGCCTCGGCGTCTACGGCACCCCCGTGGACTGCATGAAGCTGGGGTTATCCAGCCTGGTGAGCGAGCCGCCGGACATGGTTCTTTCCGGCATCAACGCCGGGGCCAACATCGGCCCGGACATTCTCTATTCCGGCACCGTGGGCGCGGCCACAGAGGCCGCCCACATGGGCTATTATTCCATGGCCCTGTCCTTTGACTCGTTTCAGCCCAAAGACCTTTCCGCCCAGGCAGCTTACGCGGCAGAACTGCTCAAGCGCATCCCCTGGGGCACATTGCCCCCGCGCTGCGTGCTCAATGTGAACTTTCCGGATCTGCCCATGGACAAGGTCAAGGGGCTTAAAATCTGCCCGCAGACCCAGGCGGTCTGGCGCGACTGGTACGAAGAAGCCAAAGACCCGCGCGGCAATACCTATTGGTGGCTCAACGGCGAAATTCCCGAACAGGGGCTCACCCCGGGCACGGATTATATTTGCCTCAACGAAGGCTATATTACGCTGACCCCGCTGCGCTTTGAATTCACCGATTACGAACTTCTGGACGGCCTGCGCGGGTTGGAATAATCCCGCTTCCGCCAAGGCCGCAGACCTTTGCCTTTAAACGCCGAATAAGGTATTAAGACAGCTCGCAAGTAACTCAAACCTTTCACCGCAACGGAGGTCAAGACATGCCCCTTATCGGACCCAAAGCCCTGTTTGAGCGCGCCTATAAAGAAGGTTATGCCGTGGGCGCTTTTAACGTCAACAATATGGAAATCATCCAGGGCATCATTGAAGCAGCCACCGAAGAACAATCTCCGGCCATTCTCCAGGTTTCTGCCGGAGCCCGCAAATATGCCGGACAAAACTACCTGGTCAAGCTCGTGGAAGGCGCTCTGCTGGAAAGCGACCTGCCCCTGGTGCTGCACCTGGACCACGGCCAGGACTTTGCCCTCTGCAAGGCCTGCATTGACGGCGGTTTTACTTCGGTCATGTACGACGGTTCGCACCTGCCCTTTGAAGAAAACATCGCCAAAACCAAAGAAGTGGTTGAATACGCCAAGGCGCGCGGCATTTGGGTAGAGGCCGAACTGGGCCAGCTGGCCGGTGTGGAAGACGAAGTTTCCGCTGAAAAATCGGTATATACCGACCCGGATCAGGCCGCAGAATTTGTGGAACGCACCGGCTGCGATTCCCTTGCCGTTGCCATTGGCACCAGCCACGGCGCGTACAAATTTACCGGCGAAGCCAAGCTTGATTTTGACCGCCTGGAAAAAATCGGCAAGCTTCTGCCCGGCTACCCCCTGGTCCTGCACGGGGCGTCCTCGGTGCCGCAGGAATTTGTAAAGATGGCCAACGAATACGGCGGCAAAATCGGCGGAGCGCGCGGCGTGCCGGAAGAACTGCTGCGCAAGGCCGCAGGCATGGCCGTGTGCAAAATCAACATCGACACGGACATCCGCCTGGCCATGACCGCCAATATTCGCAAATATCTTGTGGAACACCCCGAAGGCTTCGACCCCAGAGGTTATCTGACCCCGGCCCGCAAAGCCGTGAAAGATATGGTCCAGCACAAAATTCGCAACGTGCTGGGCAGTTCCAATAAAATCTAAGACGTTTTAAGACTGCGGCGTGTGCTTTAGGCATGCGCCGCAGGCTTTCCGGCCTGCGCTGCGGAGCAAGGACCGGCTTTTTGCTATTTCCCGCTGGCCTTTCCGGGAAATATCCAGTATACACACCGCCAACACGGGTCGGCGGATATAACCGCAGCAGCAGACCCGTGAAAATCATCTATTGCTGTTTGCGGGAGGAATCACAAGTGGCAATCAAAATCGGCATCAATGGTTTCGGGCGTATCGGACGTTATCTGCTCTGTCTTTTGCAGGAAACCCCTGACTTGGAGCTGGCGGTTATCAACGCCAGAGCCGACAACTCCACCCTGGCCCATCTGCTCAAATACGACTCCGTCTACGGACGGTATTCCAAGGAAGTCAGCTTTGACGACGGCGGCCTGATCATCAACGGCATACATATTCCGGTAACCCGCAGGCCCAACAATGAATGGGACTGGGGCGCCCGCGATGTGGACATCGTGGTGGAAACCACCGGTAAAATCACCCAGCGCGACGACCTGGCCGGGCACCTCACCTGCGGCGCCAAAAAAGTAATTATCTCCGCGCCGGGCAAAAACCCGGACGTAACCGTGGTTATGGGCGTAAACGAAGAATCCTATGATCCGGAAAAGCACCAGGTCATCTCTGCGGCCTCCTGCACCACCAACTGCCTGGCTCCGGCCACCAAGGTCATTCTGGACAACTTCGGCATCAAGCATGCCCTGATGACCACGGTGCACTCCTACACCATGGGCCAGCGCATTCTGGACGGTTCCGATAAAGACCTGCGCCGGGGACGCGCCGCAGCCATGTCCATGATCCCCACCAGCACCGGGGCCGCTCGGGCTACGGGCCTGGTCATTCCCCAATTGCAGGGCAAAATCGACGGCATGTCCGTACGCGTGCCCACTCCGGTCGTGTCCATGGTTGACGTGGTTTACGAGCTGGAACGCGACACCAGCAAAGAAGAAGTCAATGCCGTGCTCAAAGACGCCGTGACGGCGATGAAAGGCAGCCTGGGCTATTCCGAAGACCCGCTGGTTTCCATAGACTATACCGGCGACGACCATGGCGGCGTGGTGGACGGACTGTGCACCACGGTCATGGACAAGCGCATGCTCAAACTGTTCATCTGGTATGACAACGAAGCCGGCTTTACCCACCAGTTGGTCCGCCTGCTGGAAATGGTGAGCAAAAGCCTGTAAAAATCCATACCTGCATTGACTTGCGCCTGACCTTGCGGGTAGAGCATTTTAACCTTGAAATTATATATTAAGCCAAAATGCTCTGGCGCCGCCAGGAAGGCGGCAGCCGCGCAGCGGGAGCGAAGTGAAAACCACGTTTTTCACAAGCGACCCTCGAGCCTCCAGCGGCGAAGCAGCC
>CAZNBK010000028.1:0-15057 GCA_964571105.1 uncultured Desulfovibrionaceae bacterium | reverse complement strand
ATGTCTTATATCGGGGAACTCCTGGAGGCCGGCGTGCGTTTCTTTGCTTACAATAACGGATTTATCCACAGTAAAATGTTTACCTCGGACGGATTTGTCAGTTCCGTTGGAACAGCCAACCTGGATATCAGAAGTTTCCGCGTCAATTTTGAGGTCAATGCCTTTATCCACGACCACGCCTTTGCCCGCGCGCATGCCCGCCAATTTGAAAAAGACCTGGCCAACTGCGTGGAATTAACCCCGGACTGGATGAACTCCCTTGGCTGGCACAACCGGGTCATCTCCCGTCTGGCCCGCCTGTTTGCGCCGTTGATGTAATTCGAGACGCAGGTCTGGCTCCAGCGTGAGCGGGTAGGATCACGCTGGCCCGGTTGACTTAATCCGTGAGCATGCTATTGCCGGACCACGAAGTTTTCCTTGGAAACAACCCGATTGGGAGCACACAAATGGCCTTGCTGCAGGTAATTGCCACCACCCTTACCCCTGTATTCGGGGTGGTTTTTCTGGGTTTTTTTGTTGCCAGACGGAAGGTGATGCCCCTTGGCGCGGCATCCGGCCTGAACCAGTTTGTATATTGGGTTTCCCTGCCGGCCATGATGTTCAACCTCCTGATTCGTCTGGACAGCAGTATGGTCAGCATGAATTTCCTGGCCGGGTTCTTTGCCGCCCTGCTGATCAGCTACGTGCTCTGCTTCGCCATTACCTCCGACTTCTTTCAAAACAACAAAAGCAATGCCGTTATGTTCTCCTGCATGGCCGGGTTTCCCAATGTGGTATTCATGGGCGTGCCCATGGTCACGTTTCTGTTGCCCGGCAATGAAGCGGCCCTGGCTATTGCCGGTTTGTGCGCCTTTTTATACACGCTGGTGATGCTATACACGGACACTGTGCTGGAAATGAGATGCCATTGCGGCGAAAATCCGGGTAAATATCTGCTTTCCCTGCTCAAAACCTTTATGCGCAGCCCCATGATTATCGCCTGTGTTTGCGGGTTTATCTTCAGCGGCGCGAGCCTGCCTGTCCCGGAATTCATACGGAATATCACCGCCATGCTCGGGGGCACAGCCTCGCCCTGCGCTCTGTTCGCCATGGGCATGATCATGAGCGCGCAAGTTTCCGGGCTTGAAAAACTACCGCATGAAAAATTTTCCAGAAGAGCACTCAGAAACCATCTGACCGTGCACCTCGGCAAGCTGCTTATTCTGCCCGTGCTTATCTTTATCTCTTTGTGGCTGTTCGGGATCAGGGGCATTGAACTTGGCGTGACCACGCTTTTCTCCGGCATGCCCATTGCGGTGGCTTCGCTGGCCTTGGCGGAAAAATTTCAGATTTGCGTGGAAGAATCGTCAATCATCATCCCCATCAACACCATTGCCAGCATCCTGAGCATTCCGATTATTATCGCAGCCCTCTATGCCTTGAATGTGTTCAGCTAGAGCATTTTAACCCTGTGGTGCAGGGATGGTGAGTGGGGGGGACCGCCGCAGACGCGCGTTTTTGTGAAAGAGCCCGCGCAATCCCGGTCAGCGCCTGGGCACCAGACCGCAGGCAAAGCGTTCGCCTTCGGGGCAATAGCCAAGGCGGCGGCATTTGGCCCCGGCCTGGGCAAAGATAACCGGCACGGCTTCCTGGGCCAACTTGAGCATGGCATTGGCCAGAGCGCGAATTTCCCACTGCGCGCGCAAGCAGCAGCGCTCCTCGAAAAACAGCAGCAGACTGCGGCAGTTCATGGTCATGACAATCCGCGTTTCCGCTGCCTGGGGCAGTACAAAGCGGGCATCCTGACGCACTTTCTCGCGGGCCTTGCGGTCGGACTCAGCGCCACGATCCGGGGCGAGCAAATCGCTCAATTCCCGATAGGCAGCGCCGATTTCATCCATGCAGGCAACAAAACGCGCCAGGGCAGCCGGATTTTTGGCAATGGACGGGGGCACGATGTAGTCAAAATTGCTGCCGTCCACGTAGCGCTGGCTCTGCTGCGAATAAGAAGCAATGCGATGCCGCACCAATTGGTGGGTCAGGGCGCGGGAAACCCCGGAAACGGCAAAGGTCAGGCTGACATGCTCTATGGGGCTGGTGTGCCCCGATTCCAGAATATCAGCCACAAACGCGGCCTGGGTATCCGGGGCGATTTCACCGGATAATAGGCGCGGCCACATGTCGGCCACAAAACCGGCGTGATAGCACTGCCGAAATGCGGCATAAATAAGGGAAACAGGCTCCGGCGTACAGGCCAAAAGTTCTACGCGCAACTTGCTTTCCGGCATAACCGCCCCTACCCCAAAAGCCCTAAATGTTTATAGGCCTTGGCCGTAACCATGCGCCCGCGCGAGGTGCGTTTTAAAAACCCGCATTGCATAAGATAGGGCTCAAAAATATCCTCAATGGTGCGTTCATCCTCGGACACGGCAGCGGCCAGGGTTTTCAACCCCACAGGGCCGCCGTCATAATGCCGGATCATCACTTCCAGGAGGCGGCGGTCCATCTGGTCCAGGCCGCAGTGATCCACATCCATGCGTTCCAAAGCGCGCGAAGCCCGGTCAAGGTCAACCACATCGCCGCCCTCAACCAGCACATAATCGCGCACCCGGCGCAGCAACCGGTTGGCGATGCGCGGCGTGCCCCTGGCCCGACGTCCGATTTCCAACGCGCCCTCCGGTGAAATGGGCACCGAGAGAATGGCCGCCGTACGCTTGACCACTTTGGCCAGTTCTTCAGGGCTATAAAACTCCAGGCGCATTATCACCCCGAAGCGGTCGCGCAATGGCGAAGACAATAACCCGATGCGCGTGGTCGCCCCCACCAGGGTAAACGGCTCCAGATCGATTTTCACCGTGCGCGCTCCCGGCCCCTGGCCGATGACCAGATCGAGCTTGAAATCCTCCAGGGCCGGATAAAGCACTTCTTCCACCGTAGCGGGCAAGCGGTGAATTTCATCGATAAACAACAGGTCGTGCCGCCCCAGATTGGTAAGAATGGCGGCCAGATCGCCGCTACGCTCAATTACCGGCCCGGAAGTGGAGACAATATTCACGCCCAATTCCGAAGCCATAATCTGGGAAAGCGTGGTTTTGCCCAGGCCGGGGTTGCCGTAAAACAAGGTGTGATCCATGGCCTGACGGCGTTCGCGGGCAGCCTGGAGGTAAATTTTCAGATTGGTGCACAGCTCGCTCTGACCGATAAATTCATCCAGCGAACGCGGCCGCACGGAATCGTCCATACGCTTAAAATCGCCGTCCACGCCGGAAGTATTACCTTCCAGGTCATCTAAGGAGTAGTATTCGGACTGATCCGGACTGGGTTCAAATGGGTCTTGGCTGCTCATATTCCCGCGCATTTAAATAATTATCGAATCAGTCTAGACTTTATTCACCCAGATCGTCAACCAGCAGAGGCTGAGCGATTGGCGCGGGCGAGAGCCGCCTCCCACACCTACAAGCGGCAGAGATAAAGACTCTAGCGCTTCTTTCCCAACGCCTTGAGCGCGGCCCGCAGAGCTCCGGACACATCCAGATCCGGTTCGGCGGCCAATGCTTCTTTCACGGCCTGTCCGGCTTCCATTTCGTCATAGCCCAAATTGGTCAGACCGGTAATCACGTCGCGCATGAGCGTGCCCGTTTTGCCGCCGCCGGTAATGGCGGCCATATCGGCTTCACCGGCGGCCAGTTTGTATTTGAGTTCCAAAAAAATATGCTGGGCGGTTTTCTTGCCGATGCCTGGCACCTGGGTGAGTAAAAGATAATCGTCATCCAGCACCAGGCGGCGCAGGTCATCGGGCCGGAAAGTGGACAGAATGGCCGTGGCGGTTTTGGCGCCAACCTTGGAAATGGAGGTCAGAATAAGGAAGGTCCGGCGTTCATCCCACGAGGCAAAACCGTATAGCTCAAGGGCATCCTCGCGCACCACGGTAATGGTATACAGACACACGGTTTCGCCTGTGCTGGGCAGGGTTGCCAGCGTATGCGTAGGCAAGCCCACCTCATACCCCACCCCACCGGCGGTAATCACCAGGCAGCCGTCCTCAAAAACTTGACCCACACGGCCTTCCAGGTATGCAATCATTTACGCCTCCGATCAGTGCCTTCATACCCCAACCCGAGCGCAAAGGGAAGCCACCGCAGGCAACCCCGACTCGGTGAACCCTTTGGAATCATTGCGCCAGGCTGAATGAGCCAGGCAACAATACTATGGAAGGGTAATTATGCCGCCCTCGCTGTCTTCATATTCCCGCTCCGAGCGCGCAAAAATAAAGTACTTGTCAGCCACTTCATTGAGCAGAAACGCCCCCTGCGGCACAAACTCCCACACCGTGCCGCCCCTGAACTCAATGCGCAGCAAATCGGCACGGGGCATGCTCCAGCTCAGCGGCAACACGCTGTCCAGGGTCTGGATAAATCCGCTGCCCCCGGTGCGCAGCAGCAAACGGTCGGCCACGTGCTCCAGCTGGGTGTTGGTGTTGTAATAACGCTCGCGCAGTGCATAGCACTGCGCAAAATCACCGGACTCGCACAAAAGATAGGCCCCGTTCAGCGAAGCAGCGGGCGCGGGATACAAGGTTTCTTCGGCAAAGCCCGCCCCGGGCAGCACGGCCAAACACAGCGCCGCGCCAGATAAAACCCGGACCAGCCAAGCAAAACAGGAAAATTTAAACATAAGCGGCTTCCTCCCCGATTGCTCAGGTTTTTAGAGCATTTTGGCTTAATGTATAATT
The DNA here is from genome assembly GCA_964571105.1 of uncultured Desulfovibrionaceae bacterium. Classification (GTDB taxonomy): domain Bacteria; phylum Desulfobacterota; class Desulfovibrionia; order Desulfovibrionales; family Desulfovibrionaceae; genus JAVBRZ01. The sequence continues at coordinate 10,346 of CAZNBK010000028.1, read as the reverse complement.
TCAATGTTAAAATGCCCTAATCTCCAACCATCTCCCGACAAGGCAGAGCCGCAGCCGGGTTAAGGTCTATTTTTCCTTCCTGCCCGCACTCACTCCGCGCCGGTCTTAAACGCCGCCCCTTCATCGCGGGCGCGGATTTCCGCACGCCGGATCTTGCCGCTGATGGTCTTCGGCAGTTCGGCCACATATTCCATGATTCGCGGGTATTTATAAGGCGCGGTAACTTGTTTGACGTGGTTCTGCAGCTCCTTGGTCAGTTCATCCGAAGGGGTATAACCCTGCGCCAAAACCACGGTGGCCTTGACGGCCTGGCCGCGCACGGGATCCGGCACGCCGGTGACAGCGGCTTCGACCACAGCCGGGTGGGAAACCAGGGCCGACTCCACTTCAAAGGGACCAATGCGGTAGCCCGAACTTTTGATCAGGTCGTCGATGCGCCCCAAAAACCAGAAAAAGCCGTCTTCATCCATCCAGGCTTTGTCGCCGGTGCGGTACAGGGTGTCGGTGAGCACGGTCTTGGTGAGTTCCGGGTCGCCCACATAGCCCTGGAAAAGGCCAACAGGACGGGTGTCCGGCGTAAACCGGGCGCAGATCTCACCTTCTTCGCCGGGCTGGCAGAGCCGATCGTCGGCATTGAGCAACACCACATCCCAGCCGGGGATGGGCCTTCCAATGGATCCGGCCTTGGGGGTCATGCACTTGAAAGTGGCTATGGTCAGGGTGGATTCGGTCTGCCCAAAGCCTTCATAAATGGTGATCCCGGTTTTTTCTTGCCAATCGTAAAAGACAGATTCGTTGAGCAACTCTCCGGCTGTGGTGCAATAGCGCAGGGCCGAAAGATCGTAGGCCTTGAGGTCTTCGCGGACGAGAAAGCGGTAGACTGTGGGCGGGGCGCAAAATGTGGTCACCCGATGCTCGGCCAGAATTTGCAGCAGGGCGGCGGGGTCGAATTTGCCCCGGAAATCCCAGACAAAAACAGTGCCGCGCTGCATCCACTGCCCGTAAAACTTGCCCCAGACAGCCTTGCCCCAGCCGGTGTCGGCCAGGGTGAGGTGGATGTCGCTTTCCTCGATGTCGTGCCAGTAAGCGCCGGTTATATAGTGCCCCAGCGCGTAAGTATGGGCGTGCTGAACCATTTTGGGCATGCCGGTGGTGCCGGAGGAAAAAAAGATAAGCAACGGGTCATCGCCTGCGGCCAGCTCGGGCCGGGCGGGCTTGGGAAAGGAAGCTTCGCCTTCCTTGAGCAGGGTTTCAAAGTCCAGCCAGCCGTCGGGCAGAGGCGCGGGCGAGGCCCCGGTTTCTTCATGGCTGCGGGTCTGCACCAGAAAGCGAAAGCCGCCATAATGGGCGCGTGCTTCTTCCACCCTCCCGGCTATGGAGTCTTCAACTATCATGCCGTCCAGCTTGCCGTACGAGGCGCGAAAAGCGATGTCCTTGACCGTAAGCTGGGCCGGGCCGGGAATGGCCACGGCCCCGAGCTTGTGCAGGGCCAGCATGGTAATCCAGAATTCTACGCTGCGGTAAAGCACCAGCATGATGCGGTCGCCCTTTTTCATGCCCTGCTTTTTCAGGGCGTTGGCCAAACGGGACGACTGCTCCACAAACCAGGCAAAGGTAAACTCGCGGGTGCGACCGTTGCGGTCCACATGAATCATGGCCCTGCGCTCCGGCTCCTCAGCCGCGATAACGTGTACAACGTCAAAGGCAAAGTTGAAATCCGGGGGAACTTCTACCTTGTAACCAGCCCGGAAACTTTCATAATCAGGAAAAAACTGTTTGGTCATCATACGAAACAACCTCACCAGGGCTATGCCCCGGACCTATTTTTGATTTGAAATGATAATTTTACTCTAGGGCATTTTAACATTGAAATTATATATTGGTAAAATGCTCTGGTGCAGCGAAGCTGCACCCGCGCGCGGTCAAGCAGCGCGTGCCTTTCGCAAAATCGTCTTAGATTTTGCGCAGTTATAAAGGAAATATGTTTTTCCCTTTTGGCTCCAATGACAGCATTTGGTATTTGAGTTTTGTAACATTTCAAAATTAAACTGCTCTAGCTGTTGGGGGCGGTTTTTCAGACCGTCCCACACAAAATACCCGCCGCTTTTTCTTCCCGTGCGGCTGCTCGCATATCCATTATTGACGCCGCCTGTCAGGCGCAGGGCTTCCCCCTGCCCCGCACGGGCAAAATCAGGTGTTTCCGGACGCGGGCCGGGGCGAATGATGCCCCCTGACCGCGCCCTAACTAATGGACGAACCTATGAGGGGATTATCGCCTAGCACATCGAGGAACAGAGCATCTTTGCCGTCCAGGCCGCGCAGGGCGTGAGAAATTCGGGAATCGAAAATGATGCTGTCGCCAGCGGCCAGGGTGTGGGCCTTGTCGTCCAACCACAGCTCCAGACGGCCTTCCAGCATGTAGATGAATTCCTGGCCATTATGAGCGCTGAAGGTGAGGTCCTTCTGCTCTTTGGGGGGCACGCGCACCAGAAAGGGCTCCATGATGCGGCCATCCATGCGCGCGGCCAGCGACCAGTAGTCGTAATCTTTGCGGCGCTGCACGGAAAGCCCCTGGCCTTTGGGGGTAATGGCGTAGTTGTGCAGGTGGGCGTCCGCACCGGTGATGATTTCGGTGAGGGAAACACCCGCCACGTGGGCTACGTCGGTGAGAAAGGAAACCGGAATTTCCACGTCGCCGCTTTCATACTTGCGGACCAGAGCGGCCTCGCAATTAATCTTGGCGGCCAGGTCCTGTTCGGACCAGTCCATGGCGTCGCGCAGGCCGCGCAACCGGGCGGCGATTTCCTTGTGGGGCAAGATATGGTTACTGTTCATACAAATCTCTTGCGGTTAAAGGGTTGGGGCAAGGCTTGAATGCGCCGCGGTTGCAGTCCGGGGCCTGATAGGCCCGCCCGGGCAGGACATGGTTGCATCTTGCCCGGGTCAGCCGGAAAACGGCATTGCTCAAGTCTTACAGCTCATGCATAGCTGCTTACGCCCACTTTGTAAAGACGCACGCGGCCTGACCTTATCACATACCTCTTGGCGCGGCTGCCGCTGCCCTTATCACATACCTCTCGGCTCTGCTGCCGCCGGTATGGCGGCAGCAGAGCATTTTATCAATCGTATAATTTCAATATCAAAATGCTCTAATTCGTGTCCAGGCCCCAGTCGATACGCCAGTTTTTAAGGATCTGACGCCCCTGCTCCAGTTCGCGGGGACTGATAAACTGCTCCACCTGACGCAAAAGCGGGCCGCCGGAGACAAACTCCGGATCGTCCATTTCCTCGTCGGCCATGCTCAAATAGGCCCAGGCCAAAGGCAGGTTGCGCTCCACCACCAGCCCGCTCAAGTAGAGATAACCAAGTACATATTGCCCCCGGTAGTTGGCCTGTCCGGCGGCCAGCCTAGCCCATTTTTCCGCCTGCACATAATCGAGGCGGGAACTGTCAAAGGCGTAGATCAAGCCCAGCAGACCCTGGGCGCAACCGTCACCGGCATTGGCGGCCTCTTCTGCCAGACTGAGCACCTTGTCCGGGCTGCGCTCAAAAGAGCCGTCCGCATAAAGGACCGTGGCCAACAGAGCCTTGCCGGTGGTGCCGCCGGACTGCGCGGCCTGCTCAGCCAGTGCCCTGGCCATAACCAGATCTTCCTGAATAACCGCGCCGTCGTAATAATGAAAACCCAGCACGGCCTTGCCCGTGGCGCTGCCGTTGTTGGCGGCCTGTTGCGCCCAGTGCAGCGACTCGCGCAGGTTGGCGGGCACGCCAAGCGCGCGGCCCTCATACAAAATTAAGGCCAGATAGCCCTGAATGTCCGGATCGGCTTCGGGCGCGGCGGCGCTCTGCTTAAGGTAAGCCAGACCTCGGGCCGGATCGCGGATATCGTCATCGATGAGGTAGAGCATGCCCATAAGGCCCTGGGCCAGATGATTACCGGCTTCAGCGGCCTGATTCAGCCACATGAGCCCCTTGCTGTGGTCCAGGGGGAAACCGTCAATGCCCTGAAAATAGTTCCAGCCCACAGCGGCCATGGCGTCGGGGTCGCCTGCCTGAGCGCGCAGCAGCAAAGACCGCGCCTCCTCGTCGGTGACCAGCCGGTCTGCGCCGGGCAGGTTTGTATCTCCCGCGCCGAGGATGCCGGAAATGGCCGGTGAATCGCTTGCGCCGTCATTGTCGGTGTAGGGGGTGCTGCTGGCGCTGGGGTAAACATGCAGGCCATCGCTTTGAACCTGCCCGCCGCCAATGGGTAAAGGTCCGGGGCCAACGCCAATGGGGGCCGGGCTGCCTTCATAGCCGGAAGAAGCCAGGCCGCTGTCCTGCGGCTGACTGACTCCTGCGGGCGGTTGCCCCCCTCCCTGCGCCTGCCCGTAGGCGGCGGGGTCGGCGGCGTAGGTTTGCGCCCTGGTTTGGCTGGAGGCCATGATCGGCCTGACGTCAAACCGGGCCAGGAAAGCGATGATGTCGTCGGCCAGCAGCGCTGCGTTGACAAAAGCGCCCTCGTCTTCTTCGGTGGCCCCCCAGGTGTTGATGCCCACCACCTCCGCATAACGGTTGACCAGCGGGCCGCCGGAATTGCCGCTGGCAATGGGCGCAGTATGGATAATGCAGTCGCGGCGGCTATGCACCAGAGTGGACACAGTGCCTTCGGTATACACCACCGGCGGCACCCCGCGGATCTGGCCATCCCCCTGGGCGGCATACAGCCCGCGCACAGAGTCGTCGTATTGGGTAATCATGGCCGGATAGCCCCAGGCCGCCACATGATCCATGCGCGAAACACTAGAGTTGAAAGCCAGCGCGGGCAGATTTACGCCACTCGGCGGCGTGAAGCGCAGCAGGGCGAAATCCGCGCCGAAGTGATCGGGCTCGTTGACAAAGCCCACCACCTGCACCTTGGTCATGGGCAGCAGTTGGTTCATAACCCAAACCTCGGTGTTCTGCCCCATATCCACCACATGTCCGTTGGTCATAATCAGGCCGGGGCCAATCACAAACCCCGAGCCGGACCCGGCTTCGCTGTCGCTTTCGGCATAGATGAACACCACGGCGGCTTCCATGAGCGCAGCTGTGGCCCGGCGCAGCTGCTCATAAGAGTCGAGCAGCCCTTCGGTAATGTTTGGAGTAGTCTGGGCCGGAACCGGGCGGACCGGCAGGGCCAGGCAGAAAATCATAAGACTGGTAAAAAGCAGGCAAGCTGCCCGGACAACAACCCGATGCCCGCGCGTGTGCGTTCTCATATCCATACCCTCGTGATCCGGCAGTCAGCCGACTTTCAAGTGCCGACAATAACAGTCTCTTCAAGCATTTCCAAGTAAAAACAGTATTCCCTGCCGGTTAGAGCATTTTAACTTTGAAATTATATATTGAGAAAATGTCCCGGTCCGCCAGGGCGGCGGACCGGGAGACATGCGATAAGGTCAGGCGGCACTGCACAAAAAAGCCCGCTCAGCAGTAATGCGGAACGGGCGATTTAAAAGCAAAAAACTGATCCGAAAACTATTCGATGGAATCCAGAATCTTTTCCAGTTCGGAGCTGTTGCCGACCACGGCGATGGAAATGAGGTTGTCGCCCTTGGTTTCAACATAGTTGCGACCTTCGACGCCGGCCACATTATAAGTGAAACTCCAGCCGTCGCCGTCCTTTTCAGGAGCGCTGCCGCTCAGGGCCTGCGAGGCCTGCTTGGCCACATCTTCGGCGCTCATGCCGCCATGGGGAACCATGGTAATGGTCACGGCGGAGCTGCCGTCGGGGGCCATAATCATCACGGCGCCCTGCTGTTCCATGCTGTTCCAGCCGGCAGGCACTTCGGCCTTGAAGTTGGTGAACTGCTTGACTTCAGCCTGGGCAAAGGCAAACAGGCACAGGGTCATTACCAGGGTTGCAAAGGCAACTAAAAACTTCTTGCTCATTTTTGAAAAACTCCTTTTAGGCACAATTTTGCCAAAACTATTATCTCTGCATGTCAAAGCTTTAGAGGGCCTTAAACCCGGCAGGCCTTGTCCCGCAGGCAAATAAAAAATCCATGCGCACCAGAGCGGCACGGATAATTTCAGCACGAGTTATTACAAGATAATTCAGTTTATAGTCAAGAAAATTGAAAACCTTTTGAGAAAATCCCCGGACGATCATGACCTGGGCCTATTTAGGGCCTATTTAGGGCCTATTTCCGGCAAGGCGCTCAGCGCAGTTTCATGGACCGGACAATCTCCGGAATATCCTCACGCTCCCCCATCACCGTGAGGATGATGCCCTGATCATTTTCCACCAGCACCAATGCCCGTCCCGCATCGCCACCGGCCAGAAACTCAAAGGTCCAACAGCCGGAAAGCTCATCCCAGACCGGAGCGGGGGCATCCAGGGCTTTGGCCATCTGCACTGCGATCTGCTCGGCATCCATGCCTTGCGCTGTTTCCACAGTCGCGGTGATGGAGGCAATGCCGTCATCGGACACCATAATCACCGAGCTGTCCACTTCCACTGCGGACCAACCCGGCGGCACATCTGCAGAAATAATAGAAAAAACGCGCATTCCCGCCTGCGACACCGCAGACAATGTTACACAGGCGGCCAGAGCCGCGAAAATAATAAATGCAAGTTTGCGCATGCAGTCGGCCCCCCTGCTTAGGTATATTTCCAATCACCGGAACAGTTTTAACTGCTCCACCCCGCGGACAGACCGCCCGCAAACGGATTTGGAGTATGCATAATTCCAGCCGCCTTGGCAATGCCGCTTAACACTTTTTTACCACAGCGGAGCCAAATAGTGTGCTTTTGCCTCCAATAACAGCATTTGGCATTTGCGGTTTGTAACATTTCAAAGTTGAACGGCTCTAATTGCGGCAAAGAGGGTTGAGAGCTTGAGATTCCCCGCCTCAATTATCTACATGACGCCGGAAGCATCCAGAAGCGAAATCTCTTCTTCCATGGCCTGCTTGAGTTCCTCGGGCAGGCCCATGATATCCACGTTGAGGAAGCCGCGCACAATGGCCGAGGTGGCTTCATCCTCATCCAGACCACGGGCCATGAGGTATTCGATTTCAGCCTGGTCGATCTTGCCTACAGCGGCCTCGTGCGACAGCTCCACGCCATCGACATCCGCGTCCAACTCGGGGATGGCATGGATGCGCCCGTTGCCCAGGATGAGCCCTTTGCATTCCAGGTGGCCTTTGGCAGGCGCGGCATGACCGCCGATGAAGCCGCGATTGATGATGGTGCCGCCCGTGGTCAGGGTGCGGGCAATAACCTCGCCGCGCGTGTTCGGCGCATTGAGCAGCAACCGATTGCCGGTATCCACATAGGAACCTACCGGGGCCACAATCACGGAATTAAACCGGGCCACGGCATTTTCTCCGTTCAGGGCAATGGTCGGATACATGGCCAGGTCTTTGACTTTGTGCAGGAGCAGATAGTTGTTTACAAACACGGAATCTTCGGCCATGACCCCGGCTGAGCGCGGGCGCACGGCCACGTTCTCGCCCCAATTGTGAATCATGGTAAAAGTAAGTTTACCGCCCTTTTCCACATAATATTCGGAAATACCCAGGTGCGCGGCATCTTCCGTGCCTTCGGCTGTGGCGCAGCCGGACAAAACGTGCAACTCAGCCCCCTCCTCGACAATGACGATATTGTGGACGTTCTGACCCAGGCCATTACCCTTGATGAACAGGCAAGACTGCACCGGCTCGGTCACTTTCACGCCTTTTTTGGCCCGAATGAAATATCCGCCGTGCAAATTGGCGTCGACCGCCCGGGTGAATTCGTCCTGGTTGCGGTCGAGGGCCTTCCAGTAATACTCGGGCAAACCGTTGAAGGCGGTCAGCGCATCGTTGATGTTCATGACTTCCAAGCCGGGTATGAAGCTTTGGCTTTTCACCCCGCCGTGGTTCATATGCAAAAAAGAGCCGGAGCGCCCCTGCTCAGTGGGATCCATGCCCGCATAGAGCACGCGCTTGCGGTCGGCCTCGCTCATCTGCCGAAAATCCAGCAAGCCGCTTTCCTGGCCGGTAAAATTATATTTATTCAGATCAAGCACGATTGGCCTCCGGGGAAAGAGTAAACGGCTGCAACGGCTCCGGGCCGTTGCTAAAACATTGCAGGCAGCCCTGATAGCCGGACTTGCGGATATGCTCCAGAATATCCAGGGGCCGCCCCTCGCAGCAGAGCTTGCCTTCAAACATGACCTGGGCGCGGTCGGCATTGACGTAATCAAGAATATAGCCGGTGTGGGTGATAATCAGCCCGGACTTGCGCGAGGCCATGGCCACGTTGCGCGGGCAGCTTTCATCCTTGCAGGCGGGACTGCCGCCCAGAAGCTGCTTGGCAGCCTGGCCGATGAGGGCCATGTTTTCCAGGTCCACGCCGGATTCCGGCTCGTCAAAGAGCACCAGGTCCGGCTGCTGAACCATGAGCTGCAACAGTTCCGAGCGCTTGATCTCGCCGCCGGAAAAGCCGTCGTTGATATCCCGGTCGAGAAAGGCGTCAAAATTGAGTTTGGCAGCCAGGGCTTCCAGGTCCGTGCCTTTTCTGTTCCGGTTGCACATGGCCAGCAGGCCGCGCACCGGCAAACCGTGAATGGTGGGCGGCCGCTGAAAGGACATGCCCAGCCCCAGGCGGGCCCGTTCATACATGGGCGCATCGGTTATGTCTTTGCCTTTGAAGACAATGCTGCCTTGGGTTATTTTATAATCCATAAACCCCATGAGGCTCATGAGCAAGGTGGTCTTGCCCGAGCCGTTGGGGCCAAACAATATAAATGTCTCACCGGGTTTGATATGCAGCGAAACGCCCCGCAACACCTCATACCCGGCCACTTCCACGTGTAAGTTGTCAATTTCAAGCATCGCTACACCTCAAAAAGCAGCATACGCCTATTTTCAAACCCGTGCCAGGGGCAATCGCCTGGCCCCCGCAGACGGTATATTTAAAAACCGCTTCACGGCCAGTCCGTGGCAATTTATCTCTACCTCACCACCATAAAGACGATGTCGGATATTGGCAAGGCGGATACGTTTGTCCTCTTAAAGTCGTCATACTTCGTGGCCAAACTTCTGGCCGCCGGGCTGGGTTTAAGATAGAGTGTGTAGCGCATGAAAGAGCGCAAGGGTAGGCTGGCTCGGCAACAATCATAAACTGGGCTTTGCCTGCGTATGCTTAAAAACAACGGAGAGAATGGATCGTGAGCAAATTGCTGCTGCTACAAATGGGCGATATGCCTGAAAAAGTCCGACGTTTGGGCAATTTCGACCAGTTATTTCTAAGCGCGGCCAACTTCTGCACTTGCACCGTGGAGATAATCCGTGCCCAACACGAGCCGCTGCCGGAAGACGCCTCAGCTTACGCGGGTGTGCTGGTTACCGGCTCACCGGCCATGGTCACCGATCGGGAGGACTGGAGCGAGCGCGCAGGCAACTGGCTGCTCACGGCCATTGACAAGGGCCTGCCCGTGCTCGGCATCTGTTACGGGCATCAGCTCATCGCCCAGGCATATGGCGGGCTGGTGGACTGGCACCCCAAGGGCGCAGAACTGGGCACACACACCATTACCCTTACGCCCGGCGCGCAGGACCATCCCTTGCTGGCCGGTTTGCCGCAAACCTTCCCGGCCAGTCTGGCCCATAGCCAAACAGTGATTAGCCCGCCCGCCAAGGCCGTGCTGCTCGGCGCTTCCGCACACGACCCGCATCAGATTCTGGCCTATAACGACCAGGTGCTGACCTTGCAATTCCACCCGGAATTCAACGCCCAGACCATGCGTGCCTATGCCGAATACAGCGCGAGCCGCCACAAGCCCCAAGACCGGCCCGTCAACCTGGGCCAGCCCATTTTAGACACCCCGGTCGCCGCCCGGATACTGCAAACCTTTGTGGATTATATTTGCTGCCGCTAGAGCGGCATGCGAAATACGCCGCCACATCTCATAAAAAACGCGCAAAACAAGCGCGTCTTTTATTAAAAACAGAATTATAAGAGAATATTTGGAGAATTGACGTTGATCTCGAACCAGCGGGCCGCCCAACTGACAAAGACCATGCGGAAGGTGCTGAAGCAAAAAACCAGCACAGCGGAATAAACCACCACCCGCCAGGGGATCACCTTATCCATAAGCTGCCCCAGACCCCAGGCCAGCAGCCAGGTAACCGCGAAATAGCAGCCCACCCCCAGGAAATATTTGAATTCGTAGGCTTCGGGGTAAAAATCGAAATAGCTGACCGGCACAAAAAGCGCGAACATACCCAGGGCGGCTATGCCGGAAGTCAACCCGGCGATGAAGCCCAGCAGCTTGCTGTGCAGAGGAAAACCCGCCCCTTCCCGCCGGATGCCGTCCAGCAGATAAAAAAACGTG
>CAZNBK010000027.1:2461-15193 GCA_964571105.1 uncultured Desulfovibrionaceae bacterium | reverse complement strand
CATGACCTGGCGCGCAAAAGAGAAGTTGGCCCGGTGCACGAGAAGGTTGTCGTTAACAGACGGAAGCATGAGTTTTACAGCAACGCCGGACCCGGCCGCAATGCGCAGGGCGTCCAGAAAGCTTTCGTCAGGCACAAAATAGGGGGTTTGCAGCAGCACTTCATGCATTGCATTGTAAATCATGGTCATCAGGCCGCTTTTGATAGGGGCCTGTTCCTGGGTGTCTGCTCCCGAAGAAACTATCTGCACGCCGAGGTCGGAGCCGGTGTGCGGGGCTGCGAGCGGAGGCTCCATGAGCGGCGGCGGGAAATATTTGACCAGAGCTTGCGGGGCCGGATCGGTTTCATTGGCATACAGCCAGTCCATGAAAAAACGCTCCTGTAAAAACCAGACTGCCGGACCGGTGAAGCGCAGGTGGGTATCGCGCCAGGGGGTGAGTTTTTTATCGCGACCGAGATATTCGTCGCCGACGTTCATGCCGCCCACATAGCCGATTTCTCCGTCGATGACCGTAATTTTGCGGTGATTGCGGTAGTTGACCCGCATATGCACGCTCAGGTTTAACAGGATGGGGGAAAAGGGCAGCACTTTGCCGCCAGCCCGTTTCAGGCCTCTAAACATGCGGCTGAACAGCTTGAACGTGCCCAGGCCGTCGTACATCAGGCGCACCTCTACGCCTTCTTTGGCCTTCATCTCCAGAATTTCCAAAATTTCGCGACCGATGCGGTCGTTCTTGAAGATGTAAAAAAGCACGTGAATATGGCTTTTGGCTTGGCGCATGTCGGCTTTCAGGCGCTCGAACATGTCGTTGCCGTTATAAAAGACCTCGCCCCGGTTGCCCGGAGTGTAAATGCCGTCGCTTTCCGCTTCCAGGTAAGTGATCAGGCGGTAAGTGGGCGAGGCCGGGTAGTCTTTGCGGCGTTCAACTGCGGGGGGGATATTTAAATGTCCGGACAGGTGTTTGTCAAAGAGCGCGTCGCGGCTGGCCTTGGCTAGAAAACGCTTTTTTTTGCGGATATGCAGCCCGCTGCCAAAGGCCATGTAAGCCAGAAAACCCAGCACCGGCAGGAAGATGAGCACCAAAATCCAGGCCAGAGTGGATGCCGGGTTTTTGCGTTCCAGAAAGATGACGGCCACGATGCAAACCAGATCGAGCAGGCCGGCGATAATCAGGAAAATGTGGTAAATATCCATGCTCTGTAGGTTTTCTGGCCCATTGCCGACTGGTTAAAGCCGGGCAACAATGTTTCTGTCTCTATGAATGACAACCAGATATATAATAAGCAGTTTTAGCGGCCTTGTCAGCCCGGCAGTTTATTGAACAGCCAGATAATCAGGGCATGCCCCAAGGGTTGGAAAACAATGAAAGTGGCGGACAGCAAGGATGAATAGATAACCGCCGGGGCCGGAAGCTTGTTGCGAATCAGGAAGCCGGTGACCAGACCCATGACCAGGGGGAAGGCATAAGCGCCGAGGATGAAATAGACGATGAAGTAATTTTCCCGGATATTGGCCAGAAAGGGGCTGATTTCTTTAACCTGGGCGTCGAACATGCGCAAAACGGTAAAGCCGAACAGCGCGGCAGCGATGCCCAGGCCCACGGCAAGCAACATTGAAAATACCGGCAGGCCGCGCAAACGCCCGACAATGCGAAAGCCCAGGAAAATGGCCGCTGCGATACAGAAAAAACCCAGGGCGATCAGGGACGGAATTTCCCACATACGCATCCTCCTGTAAATTCGTTCTATATCTAACCCCAGGGCGATAAATATTCAATCTGCCCGGTAAATAATTGCGGTATCCCCTGGCGCTTCCCTTCCGGGAGTCCGTATTTCTGGGGGGCTTCCGGGGTTAATTTAATATTTCTGGTTTTGGTGCCATTTCCAGGCAGTGGCCACAATGTCGGCAAGGTCGGTGAATTGTGGCTGCCAGCCTAAGGATTTGCGGGCCAGAGCGGCGTCGGCCACCAGGAACGGCGCGTCGCCTGGGCGGCGAGGGTGCAGGGCATAAGGAATGTCCTTGCCGGTAACTTTTTCGGCAGCGGCAATGACTTCCAGGATGGAAAAACCCTGCCCGTTGCCGAGATTGTAGGCGTGAAATCCCGGTTCAGCAGCACGGTCCTGCAAGGCCAGAATGTGGGCTTCGGCCAGATCGTTGACGTGGATGTAGTCGCGCACGCAGGTGCCGTCCGGCGTGTCGTAATCGTTGCCGAAAATTTTAAGTTCCGCTCCGCCATCCAGCACGGATTTCAGGATATTGGGGATAAGGTGGCTCTCCGGATGATGGGCTTCGCCGATGGCGCCGGACGGGTCGGCCCCGGCGGCGTTGAAGTAACGCAGGGCCGTGACTTTAAAATCACAGGCCGCGCCGTAATCGGCCATGACCTGTTCCATCATCAGTTTGCTGCGGCCATAGGGGTTGACCGGCATAAGCGGGTGGTCTTCGGCCATGGGGGTAGTCACGGGATCGCCGTACACAGCGGCGGTGGAGGAAAATACCAGATCGCGCACACCGGCTTCGTTCATGCAGCGCAGAAGATTAAGCGTGCCGGTCACGTTGTTGTTATAATATTTTTCGGGGTCGCGCACAGATTCGCCCACTTCAATGTAGGCGGCAAAATGCAGCACCGCCGCGAAGCTGTGTTCGGCAAAGGTACGCCGCAGCGACTGGATGTCCAGCAGATTTCCGCGAATAAAGGGGATGTCTTCGTCCAGCGCTTCCAGGTGTCCTGTTTCCAGGCTGTCAAAAACCAGGGGCTGAAAGCCGCGTTTGCGAAGCAGGCGTGTTGTGTGCGAGCCAATATAACCGGCCCCGCCGCAAACCAGGATGCTGTTGTTTTCGGACCTGGGATTCATAACCATCTCCTTAAAATAACCTGAGATATAACCGGCTGCTTTACCGAACTTGCGCAGCACCCTGCTTTTGTATACGGTATGGGCGGTTACCTGGCAAGCCGCGTTTGTGCGGCTGATTCTTATGGGGGAGTATGCGCATGACCCGGCAGCTTATCGATAAACTTAGCACCAGCCTGCGAACGGTCTTGTTTTGCCTGGCGCTCGGCCTGTGTTTGCCGCCGGGTGTTGCCGCGCAAGGCAACGGGGGGGACGCGGACGCGCCCGACCCGCTGGACAAGCTTCGCGACGCCATGGTGGAAACCGGTGTGGGACGGGACTATATCCCGGCCCTGTTCAACCCTAGCTATACCAGTGTTTCCGATGCCTCCCTGAGCATGGAACCCAACGAAATGGTGTTTGTGGCCACGTTTTTTCCGGGCCAGCCGCGCATTTATCCGCAGCGGATCATGGTCTGGCACGAGGTGGTCAATGACTCCATTTCCGATGACGAGCCGGTGAGCATTACCTATTGCCCCTTAACCGGGTCAGTGGCCGCTTACCGGACCAAGATGGGCAATACCAAGCTGGCCTTTGGGGTGTCCGGGCAGTTGCTCAATTCCAACACTGTCATTTACGATTATTTTTCCGCCAGCAATTGGTCGCAGATTACCGGACAGTGCTTTGACGGCATGTTTAAAGGCCGCCTGCTGCAACGGCTGCCCATGACCTGGACCACCTGGGGCCGGGCTTCCAAGCTTTGGCCCGACGCGCAGGTGCTTTCCCGCTCAACCGGTTTTCGCCGCTCTTACGGGCGCGACCCATATGGCTCATACGTGCATGCCAACAGCTATTATGAAGATCTGGCCGTCATGTATCCGCTTATGAATGTGGACAAGCGCCTGCACCCCAAGCAGCGCATTTTGGGCATAGAGATCGACGGCCTTTACGCCGTGGTGGATAAACAGGCCGTGGCCGCCAAGGGCGTGGATAACTTCGCTGTGGGCGTTACTCCGCTGGTGGCCATTTGGGACCCGGCCCTGGACGCGGTGCGTATCTATATGCGCAATATGGGCGACCGGATCCTGACCTTTGACTGGGCCGACGGCTACGCGGTGGACCTCGACACGCACAGCGAATGGAACGGCGTTGGCGAATGCACCAACGGGCATTATTTGGGCACCCGGCTGCAGCAGATTATTGCCGTGGACTCCATGTGGTTTGCCTGGTCTGCCTTTTACCCGCGCAGTTTTATCTTCCCGGGTGACGAGTTTCAAACCTTGCCGCCGGTGTCCGGCGGTTCGTTGCCGATGTTTTGACAATGCCGCCACGAGCGTCTTTTTGGCTTTGACGGCGCCGGATTTTCCCCATAAAAGTGTACTCCCTTCATGAGAGGGCGGGAGTTGTTCCCGGTCGGAAAAGCGAGGAAAATTATGAATATATATAAGCGCATTGTTCAGGGTGAGTATAATGTGCATCGGGGCACATTGATGTTGTATATGGGGTTTGCCACCCTGGTGTTTTTCTTTTGTTTTCTTTACCTGCTTGTGTTCATGGGCAACGCGGCCAGGCCCGAGCAGGCCCCGTCAATGTGGACCGGCACCATCCATTATTTTCTGGGCATTCTGCTGGTGATTTTCGGCGTGATATCCAAGGGCATGTGGCGGGCGGTGTCCAAGGTCGCGCCGGAGAAAAGCACCACCGCGCTGGCTTTTATTCTCATGCTCAATCTGGGATATTGGGGGATGTATTTTGCGGGTGTGTATATCGGACGCATCTGGCAGGCGGTGCATTAGCGCATTTTACCAATATATAATTTCTAATGTTAAAATGCTCTAGCCTGCGGGCTGGGAGTGCCTATGCGCAGAGATTATTTTATAAGCGATCCGGAGTTAGGCGAAGGCGAACTGAAACGGTTCATGGTCTTTGCCTTTGTCGTGGATTTCACGGCCATGCTGGTGCTGGCGCTGCGCCTGGCCATGTTTCTGGTTGAAGATTTGGGCCTGCATCCGGACATTTTCTTTTATGTGCTGCTGGGGTTGTGGGGGTTGGTGCTTATATTCACCTGGAGGGTGCTCAGGCTCTGGCGGCGGGCAGTGAATTTACCCGCGCAGCGGCGCAGAGCCGTGCGTGCGTTTGCCTTTAGCATGGTCGTGAGTGTCTGGAGCATATTGCTGCTGTGCGTGTATATCGTACCGGTCCTGAAGTGGCTGGGCGCTGAGGGCTACTTGTAACCATGCGGAGGATTGGCATATGCCTGAACAGAAGTCCGAAGAAAAATTGAACCAAAGCGCCGTGGTCCGTTATATGGCCTTTGCCGCGATTCTGGCCTTGGGTCTGGGGGTTGTGGTTGTACTCCATGCACTGACAGTGCTCGGCAACGGCCAGACCGTGAACTTTTTGCTGTCGCCCGTCGTGCAGTTGTTGCTGCTAGGGGTGATTGTGCTGCTGAGCCATCAGGCTTTTGGGGTGTGGCGCAGGAGCGCGTCTCTGCCCAATGCCCGCAAGGTGCAGCGCATGACCGTGATTTTGCTCGGGATTGTCTGGCTGCTGTATTGCATAGATTTATATCTCGATCCGGTGCTGAACTGGTTGCTGGTCGGCAGGTAATTGCTTGGGGCTTGCCCGGCAGTTATCTGCGACCCCTTCAGGGAAGGGCAGTTCTGAATTAAGCTATTTTTCCAAGTTGCTTTTTCGCTGTTTACGGCGGTAATGCACTGGGCAGCGTTGGGCACGGCACGGGCTTCGCGGGCGTTCATGCCGCCCCCGAAGGCGTTGGCGCTATGCCGTCGGACCAGGCCGGTTCCATAGAATTAGCCCGCCCACCGGCAAAGCCGCTTCCGAACCTTTATAAACAGAATATTTCATATATTATCCAATAGTTTATACCTTTATCAATAATAAATATCTACGAGCGGCTGTAGGTCCGTATGGATGGTTCTGCGCCGCACCCAATTATTTAGCCCCGGAGCAGGCGCAGACGCTCGGCGGCCCAAGGCATGTCGGCCAGCCAGGGCTGAACGCCGGGGGCGTAAGCTGCGGCTTTTTTGGCGTCGGCCTGGCGGGCTTGCGCCAGGCTGCGCGCATAGAGTTGCTCCGCCTGTTGCAGGGCCTTGGAGTTGCCCTTGAGAATGGGTTTGCTGAGCAGGCATTGCAGCTTGCGGGTCAGGGTTTCGGCAAAGAGGGGGGCATAGCGGGTTTGGTCGCGGCTAAAGGCCGTGTAGGCGAGCATCGCATCCGGCAGGTTACAGAGCAGGATGGTGCGGGCGTTGCCCTCGCCCAGCTCGAAATTATGCGAGTCGCGACCGGATTCGGCTTGAGCGGGCAGGGCGTGGTGCACGTAAGGCAGATCGGCGTGGCCGGTCTGGCTGAACAGAAAGTGGGCCTGCACACAGTCAACGGGATAGGCGTAAGCTTCACAGTAGGATTTGCGCCAACCGTCGGGGATGGGCACAGCGGCTAGGTTTTCGCGGCGTTGGGCAAAACTCCAGGGGTGATCGCGCAAAACCGAGAGTACGGCCTGATCGTAAAACTGCCGACAGTATTCGGCTTCGGGAGTGCGGTCTTCCAGTGACGCAATGGGGCGGGTGCCGGTAAACAGCAGGGCCTGGTTGCAAATGTCGATTTTAGTTTGCATGGTGGGGTGCCTCCTTGAGGCAGTTCGAAGGTTGGCGGGAGCAGACAAGGGCGCGGCGTCGGATGACCCGGGTGGCGGCGTTGCCTGCCGGAGTGGTGCAGAAAAAGCAAGAGAACGGGGTAAGACGATTTTTTGTCCGGAAGCGGAAGTGTAACCGGGCAGCTATGCTGCTCCGGGTGGGCAGCCCGGATGCAGGTGTATTGTAGTAGGAGAAAATTAGAATAAAAGTGTCGACTTTCTTAATAAAGACAATTGCTTTGTTTCCATATTGCAAAGTACCTTTACAAGGTTAATAATATCGCTAAGCGTTATATGGCGTGGGGCAATGCCTTGCGATATCGGGAAAGTTGGTATTATTATTTATTATTAGATATAGCAACACTTGATATTATGTGGGGATAGCGTTACTGTCTGCTCGCGAGAGAACAAAGCTATCCCTACCATGCTTGTCTTCTCGCACCTCAAGACTGGCGTCGGCAGCTGCATAAACGCCAAACCTCGCAGCTGTCGGCGCCTTTTACCTGAAAACAGCCGAAGCAAGTTATAGCGCCTGCAACCTTGACAGACTCTGAAAATATGGAATATATTGTAATCAGATTAGGTTTATCCTATGAACAGGGTGGGAAATATTCCCCTTTGGGGCGGATGGCCTGCTTGGGTGTATCGTGTATACGGTGCTGGCGGTCGCTCCTGTTTGTTAATCTTGTCGTTATGTAAGCTCCGGTCTAAGGGCGGAGCGTTACGGGTGTTTTGTTGGCTGCGTTTGGACGGGTGTGTGGTTAATACGGGTAAGCCAAGGGTTGCGCGGGCGAATGGAAAAAATACAAAAAAGCCTGTTTGGCGAACAAGCCGAACCTGCCGATGAAAAAAATCATCTTCAGCTTCCCCGTGAGTCTGTTTTTCGCCGCACCAACGCTGTGGTCCTCTGCATCATTTCCATCTGCGTGCTGGCGGTTTATTTCATTTTTAACATCTGGGACGGCAATTTTGGCGGTCTGCCCGTATTGGCCCTGTCGGCTGTTATTCCCGGAATCTGCATTGTCTGGCTGCGTTTTCGGGAAGAGCCCATGCTGCCCATGCTGGTTATCGGGCTCAATCTGTTGGCCTTGGCGATCTATAAACTCCTGTTCGGCAGCGGAGAAGACGGCTCTTACCTGCTCTGGTATCTGATTTTCCCGCCGCTGGTGGTTTGGTGTATGGGCCGGGCCTTGGGCTCGCTCATTTTCGGCATATATTTCGCCGTTGTGGTTGCGCTTATGTGCACGCCGCTGGATGTCTTTTTGAGCTCGGATTTCCCCACCCCGCTGCGGGCTCGTTTCATTGTGGCCAATTTGGTGGGGTTTACCGTTTTTTGGGTGTTGGAATATGTGCGCTGTCAGGCGCATTTGTCATTGGAGCACAGCTTGGACCGCCTGGAGCATTTTGCCTATACGGACTCGCTCACGGGCCTCGGCAACCGCCGGGATTTCCAGACCCATTTGAACTGGTTGCGCGCCCAGGCCAAGCGCACCGGCGGTAATTTTTCAATTGCCCTGGCGGACCTGGATCACTTCAAACGGGTTAACGATACCCATGGGCACCATGTCGGCGACCTGGTGCTCAAGCATGTTTCGGAAACCATCAGTTCATCCCTGCGCGAAACCGACCGCCTGTTCCGCTGGGGAGGCGAAGAGTTTGCCCTGCTCATGCCCAACACCACCCTGGCCGATGCCGCAGGCGTGGCCGAGCGGGTGCGGATCAACCTTGAAGATTCTGTCTACATGCATGAGGGCGTGCCTGTGCCGGTAACCGTCAGCCTGGGGGTGGAAAGCTGGGCCGGAGATAAAGATGCGGTCCGGATGCTGGCCATGGCCGATACGCGTTTGTATATGGCCAAGAAGCTGGGCCGGAACAGAGTTTGCGCAGACCTGCCCCTGGTGGATGATAATTGCTTGGGTGCTGCGAAGGGTTCCCTGCACACCATGCTTGATGAATTCTAAAGAGTATTATGCTGAAAAAGACTTGGTAATCCCAATTTTTCAACGTTATTGTTTTTTCTTCCCGACTGTTGCCCCCGACCTCGTACGCCCGAAATGACGCAGACTTCAAGTCGCGCGGCCTCTTCTCCAAGCTCAAACAAATTCTGATGCCTTGCTTTTCCCCGGTACAAGGGACATTGCTATGATTCCCATGCCTCCGAGCGCTAGGGGAGGTAATTGCCGTCGGGATAACGGCAGCCATGAAAAAAGACGCGGCGGATTATTATTTCCGCCGCGTCTTTTATAGCATTTAACGCCAGAGCATTTCGTCAGGCTAGGCAATGTGAATGCTGAAATGCTCTAAAATGAAGTTAAAGCGGCTTACTTAACAGCCACAGCCTCGATTTCAATCAGGGCGTCCTTGGGGATGCGGGCCACCTGCACGCAGGAGCGGGCCGGGGCGTCGCCGGTGAAATAAGTGGCGTAAATTTCGTTGACCTTGGAGAAGTCGTTGAGGTCCTGCATAAAGATGGTCACCTTGACCACTTTATCCAGGCCGCTGCCGGCAGCTTCCAGCACGGCCTTGACGTTGTCCAGAGACTGGCGGGCCTGGGCTTCAATGCCTTCGGGCATGTCGCCGTCCAGGGTCAGGGGCAGCTGGCCGGACGTGTACACAAAGCCGTTAGCCGCAATGCCCTGTGAATAGGGCCCCACAGCCGGGGGCGCGTTTTCGGGCTTGACCACGGTGCGGTCTTGGGCCAGGGCGGCTCCGGCCATGGCCAATACCAAAATACCGGCGGCAACAATGCTGAGAACTCTCTTCATACTGTGTCTCCTTGGGTTAGGTGTAAATCATTGCTCCCCGGCCAATTTAACCGGACAACAATGGGTGCCACTCAATTGAGTTGTCGCTTTTGTCCGTAAAAAACACTACCCTGATATTACTGTAACAGTATGAAATTGGCAACCGGACCCTGAAAAAATAGCCAATAATGGCGGTTAATTGCCAAAAAAATCCAAGACCATTCCAAGCTCTCCCTGGTCCTCTTTCGCCAAAGCATAAATGCGGGCCGCGTCTTCGTGCGCCCGTTGCTCCATAACCGCCTGGGCTTTCACATGGGCCTTATCCAGGCCGAACAGCGCAACCTCGTCGGCCACCGGGAAGGTATAGGGCAGGCGCACGATTTTCGGTTTGGGTTCTATATTCAGATAGGGCAGCAGGGCCTTGGTCAGTTGATAGTAACCCTGTGACTGGGTTTCCATGGCCAGTTCCAGAAGGAACGCGTCGCGGGTCCAGTCGGTCAGCCCCCAGCATTCGTTGCCCGGCGCATGGTCCACATCACCGGCCAGCCCGGTTGATCCGGCAATGATGATCTCAATGGGCCGCCCGGCGTGCAGTTTTATTGCTTCCAACAGGGCGGGCAGCACCGGAGAGTTGGCCCACAGACCGCCGTCGGTGCAGACGATTCCGGATGCGGGGTTGTCCGGGTCCGCCGGGTCCGGCACGCGTACCAGGGGAAAAAATACCGGGGCCGCTGCCGAGGCCAGGCAAACATCGACCAGGGGGTAGTCTCCAGCCGCGCAATACCCCTGCCTGCCCGCACAGCCTTTCTCGTGCGGGGTTTTAAAGATCAGGCCGGAACGCTCGGAAACATTGGTTACGGCAATGGCCAGGGCGATGCCGCGTTTTTCCCAGACATCCCGGAGGGTGGTTTTGCCCACGAATTTATGCAGTATTTCGCGCAGCACTTCGGCGTCCCCAGCGCATTTTTCCCGGAAGCGCACGGCCCAGGTGGACATGGCAAAGGCGTTCATCTGCTTGACCGGCATGTCCGGCAGGGGGTGGGGAAAAATTTCCATGCCTGAGGCTTTATAAATGCCGATGATTTCATCCAGTGTGCAACCGTGGGCCAGGGTGGCGGCAATCAGTCCGCCGGTGCTCGTTCCGGCCAAGAGATCAAAGGATGCCCCGAAATCAGGATTGCGATCTGCCGGGGAGCAGAGTTCACGCAGTTGTTGCAGCAAACAGGCCGTATACAGGCCGCGCATGCCGCCGCCGTCCATAACCAGACAGCGAAACGGACGATTGTTATCCCTGGGTGTGCCCGTGTGCGGATCAGTCATTGCTTTCTCCATAAACGCGGCTGAGGTAGGCGGTCAGATCTTCGTCATCCGCGCGGTCGGGCGGGGTAACGGGCTGATAGTTGGTGTCCGGATCAAAGGAATCCATAATCAGGGTAAAATCGCTGTTCAGCTCCCTGGCGACTTCGACCTGGACCATGGCCACCAGCAGTACGGTGCGTTCGGGCAAAAAATAATAAACCAGGTGCGCATTTATGGGCTTGTGCCCGGCGGTCTGCTTGCCCGAAGCAATCAGAGTGTGATAGCGCCCGAAATCTTTGAAGCTGATTTCAGTCACTTCCATGTCGGCTCCGGTCATGTTGAAAGCGCCGGTCAGAGCCATGCGCACGGATGTGTACATGATTTCTTTTTCTTCGGGCAGCAGCAGCGGGATGAAGTTATTGTTCACTGGCGCGGGCTGCGCCTCTTCCACTACTATGGTTGCGATTTCCTCACCCTGGGCGTCGCGCTTGCTGGCATAGAAAAGTGACTTTGAATCCACGGCCAGGGCAAGTTGCTCTTTGGCTTCAGCCACTGCGGCGCTGAGCGTTTGGGTGCTTTGCACGGTCCAGTTGTCCGGCAAAAGCAGGTGCCCCGATTGGGCAAAGGTCACGGCTTTGGGCGCGGCAGCGGCGCTGGTCGGATAAAAAACGCAGGCCAGGGCAAACAGCAGGGCCGCATATTTGAGGCAGGCAGGCCGGGCGTATATAAAACGGATATTCAACATCTCGATACCTCGCAGGCTTAGTTATTCCCAGTGGCCGTTGTGTTCGGTCCGGGTTAGGCGAAAGCCGGGCAAACCGGTAATTTCAGCCCGCAAATAACGGCGCTTGATTTTTTTATGTGCAAAGCCATGACAAGCTCCGGAAGGTGATTATGATATTTGGGACAACAACATTGTCGCTTCACAATCATAACAGGCTCATTATGCCGGAAACCACCGCCTTTGAACAGAGCCGGGTTCTCTTTTTGCGCCCGAATGCATAAATCGGCCAACAGCAACGGTTTCCCGGAGAAAAAAGTCTTGACAGCAAATTGTGGCGACTTATTTATGGGCAAGTACATAAAGGAGGTACATGATTATGGCTATCGATTTTAGTTCTTTATACGGCATCCCCAGAGAGCTTGATCAGGTTTGGGACAGAATGCTCCGCCTTAATCCTGTATTCAGACAGAGAATTGAATATCCCCTGGCTAACATCAGTGAGGGCGAGAACGGTTATGATATAGATGTGAGCATTCCCGGCTGCGATCCGGCTGATATTGAGTTGGAAATCAGCGAAAAAAACGTGTCGGTAAGCGGCGAACGCAAATCGGAAGACGGCAAGTATTTTCGGCAAGAGCGCAGTCACGGTTCGTTTCAGCGGGTGTTTTCCCTGAACGTGCCCATTGACAGCGACAAGGCCGAGGCTGAATTCAAGGACGGCATCTTGCGCATTCATCTGCCCAAGGCTGCCGCGTCCATGCCCCGCAAAATCAGCATCAGCGGCGGCGAATCCAGGTAAGGTACGGGAGGTTTTGCCATGAGTGAGAACAAAGAACTTCAGATGGAACAAGTTGTTCCGGCCACGGATATAATGGAAAAAGAAAACGGCTATCATATAGTCATGGATTTGCCCGGAGTGGGCAAGAATGATTTGCAAATAGACGTTCATGACGATCAGGTGACTGTCTCGGCCAAGAGCGGCTATGTTCTGCCCGAACATTGCCTGCACAGGGAGCACCAGGCCGTGGAATACCGCCGGGTATTCACCATTTCAGAGGCCGTCGACCGCGAACGCATAGATGCGGTATTTAAAAACGGGGTATTGGATCTCATGCTTCCCAAAGCGGAAGCGGCCAAGCCCAAGCGCATTGAAATCAAGACTTCCTGATGCGTGCAGCCGGGGTTGCATTATCAGCCCCTGGCCCCCTGTCTGTAAGCTTATGGCCTTGATGCGTAAAAAAAGACAGGGCAAAAAGCAGGAGTCATTTATATCCGCCTCGCGCCGTGTGGGATAAGCCCAGCGGCGCGGGGTTTAAAAAAGCTATATATTGAGAAGTATTCTTGACAAATTGAATTTTAATGCTGATTGTTTATATAGACGCCAGGGGATATGGCGCGCTGAACCG
Organism: uncultured Desulfovibrionaceae bacterium; assembly: GCA_964571105.1. Taxonomy (GTDB): domain Bacteria; phylum Desulfobacterota; class Desulfovibrionia; order Desulfovibrionales; family Desulfovibrionaceae; genus JAVBRZ01. The sequence goes on along the minus strand of CAZNBK010000027.1, from coordinate 2,534 downwards.
ATGAGGGGTTCAGCATAAGAATCAGGATCATTTAGTAGCGGCACACTTCAAGTACGTCGTTCTTGCCGGTCCA
>CAZNBK010000027.1:0-2434 GCA_964571105.1 uncultured Desulfovibrionaceae bacterium | reverse complement strand
GAGAGAATTCCTTCAGGTATCCAACGCCCGGCCGTGCTGATACTCAATGCATTCCGATCTAAACAGCCTGTTTGCATGGCAGTTTGTTCATGCACGGCAGACTGGACTTCCGCAGAAATACATATCGGGTCCTATCTAGGTTAATCCTGGAGCTTACTCCGGGATTAAGCCAGGGGGGGCCTGCGATGCTGCGGGACCGCCAACCATGCAGACGACACCGGGAACCCTGTAGGGCATTATGCCAGACAGGGGTCGACAGCAAGGTGACGCGGAGTCATCTCTCAGAATCAACGGCCCCTCCCCTGGGGTTGTTTCCCTAGAGCAGTCTCAGACCGGGGGCGCCCCCGCGCCCCCGGTACTTTATTGGCGGCTAATTTAGCCTAGCGGCACTGCTTGCCCGGATGCAACTCGGCCCGATTTGGCCAAGCCAAAACGACCAGACCTCAGGCGCACGTATGGTTTACAACTCTATCTGCGCATAATCGGGCTGCTGCTGGATATAAAGAGAGAAAAATTTCCCGCCGCGCACATATTACTCCCTCCTGGATATGCCTTCTGGACATTTTTGAGAATCTTTCCTATATTCATCCGGTCAAGGTTTTGCTGTCGGCTTATGCCAACGGCAGTTAATATTTGCATTTTAACCGGAGGTTTTCACATGGCTGCTAAAAACGACATGACCATTGATTTTTTGCGTAGTGCTTACGGCGGCGAGTCCATGGCGCATATGCGCTATCTTATCTGGGGCGAGCATGCCGCTAAAGAAGGCTTTCCCAATATCGGTCGTCTTTATCAAGGTATTGCCCATGCCGAGTATGTACACGCCCAGAACCATTTCAAGGTGCTGAAAGATCAGACCGGCGGTTTTAAAGTGGCTGCCGGCGGCGAATTCGGTTTTCAGAGCGTGCCGGAAAATTTGCAATGGGCCATTGACGGCGAATTGGGCGAGGTCACCCAGATGTATCCGGTATATATGCAGGCCGCAGAATTCCAGAGCGAAAAGGACGCGGTGCGCTCTTTTCATTATGCATTGGAGGCGGAAAAGATCCACGCCGACATGTTCGGGCAGGCTAAAGAGTATGCCCTGAGCGGTAAGGATATGCCCATCGGCGACGATAAAATTTATATTTGTCCGGTCTGCGGGTTTACCCACATCGGCACGCCTCCGGCCACCTGCCCGGTGTGCAAGGTGGAAAGCCGCTTGTTCCTGGCTTTCTAGAGCTATGCGACAAGGTCTGCCCCCAAGGCCATCCGGCCCCAAGCCATCTGGCAAGGTACGGCGGGGCCAGTATCCGCAGTTTACATTGACTTTTGACCCGATTTACAGAAATAACAAAGCCCGCGTTGCAGTGACCCGGGCTTTGTTATTTTTGCACAGCTTCCAGCAGGGTTTGCATGCGCTGCTTATAAGTATGTTCGGCGCTGAGCAGGCAACGCCAGTCTTTTTTCAACTGCGCAAGGCGGGGGCCGTCTTCCAGTAATTCCGCAGCCCGGAGCGGGATTTCGTCCGGCCTGGTGTACACCATGGGCCTGGTTAGGTCTCGGGGGAATATTTTCAAGCCCGGTGAATCATCGCTCAACAACGCGCCCCCGGCCATCCAGACATCGAAATGCCGCTGGTTAAGCCCGGCGGGCAACAGCAGACCCGTGGCATTAAGAATAACCTGCGCGGCGGCATAAACACTGGGCAACTGGTCATAATAATCCAATGGAGCGCGCAGATCCGGCGGCTGACCTGCAAGCCTCTCGTCGGCCAACTCCTCACCCCAGGCTGCATCGCCGAAAATGGTCACGCCGGGTCCGCCCGGCTTCAGCCCTGCGCTGACGCAAAGGCGTCGCCATTCCTTGCTCAAGGTTTCCGCAGCCAGACCGGCTTTGCGCACTTCTTGGCCGGGCCATAGTTTTGTAAGCCCAAGTTGATTTGTCCAGTATAAAAAATCAGGCCGCTGACCTTTGCCCAGAGCATGCAAGGCTTGTTCTGTGCTGTCCGGCGCAAGGCGTTGAGCGGCAAAAAATTTGTCCCGGTCCGGAAAAGCGGTTCGGCCCACAAAGACCAGCGGGGCCAGATTCTTTGTTATTCCAGAGTTTTTGTCCGTAAGCTCGGGCCGCATTAATTCAGGGCATGCGGCCAGGGGCAGATGGTGAACGTTTTTCGCTCCGTGCGCGGTTAGCCCCGGCAGGAACGAATCATCAGTCACAAACAAGGGTAACTCCATCCAGTAGGGGGAGCGTAAACTCGTCAGCAAATGCCAGGGGTTGTCCACACACCAAACCGCCACCCGGCTGCCCCGGGCGCGGAGATATTGATATACTGCGCCAAAAGCATCCAGACCCCGGAAGTTGACGCTCAGCAGCAGATCTCCCAGCTTGTCCTCCGGGGGAACGGGCAGGCTGTCTGTGCTGCGCGGCGTCTGGCTTTGGGCTTCATTATCCC
>CAZNBK010000026.1:12895-15241 GCA_964571105.1 uncultured Desulfovibrionaceae bacterium | reverse complement strand
TGCTATCGCACTCGCCTAACGGCTGCTTCGCCGCTGGAGGCACTCGAGGGTCGCTCACAAAAAAGCGCCTCCAGCGGCGAAGCATTTGGGCTTAATGTATAATTTCAAGGTTAAAATGCTCTAACCGATAAATTTTACACAGCAGCTCAATACTTTTCCAACATTTCGCGAAGCCCGGTCAGCAGGTCCTTGCGCAGGCGCTCTTCCTTCAAGCCATAATGAATATTAGCCAAAAGATACTCGCACCAGTCACCGGCATCGAAGCGCTGCCCATGCAGGGTAATGGCCATGAGGCCGCGCTCGTCGGCCATGCGCTGCATGGCGTCGGTAAGCTGTATTTCACCGCCGTGCCCGGGTTTGGTTTGCTCGATATATGTAAAAATTTCCGGAGTAAACACATACCGCCCGACAATCCCCAGGTTGGAAGGGGCTTCTTCTGCCGGGGGTTTTTCCACCAACTGCCTGACGCGGAGCACGCCGGGTTCAACCTCTTCGCCGGCCACCACGCCATAGCGCGAAATACGTTTATCCGGCACCGGAATAACGCCCACGCAGGACATATTGTATTTTTTGGCCGCTTCAACCAGTTCAACTATGCCGGTGCCCTGTCCGGCCATCATGTCGTCGCCGAGCATCACTGCAAACGGCTCTTTACCGGCCACGGCTTTGGCGGAAAGCACGGCATGCCCCAAACCGAGCTGCTCTTTCTGGCGCACGGCAATCACATTGATCATATCGCCGACATCCTGGACTTTCTGCAGCAGATCCAGCTTGCCGGAGCGGCGCAGCAGTTCCTCCAAATGCGGAGTGTGGTCAAAATGGTCTTCAATGATGCGTTTTTCCCGGCTGGTTACAAAAACCACATCGGTAAGCCCAGCTTCCACGGCCTCTTCCACAATGTACTGTAGTACGGGCTTATCAAAAATGGGCAGCATTTCCTTGGGAATATTCTTGGAGGCCGGTAAGGAACGGGTGCCCCATCCGGCAACGGGAATAACGACTTTGTTGATTTCCATAGAAAAACCTCCACTGCTTCGGAGTGCTGCGCCCTCCCCCATGGCAAAAAATACCGGCGGGCCGAGCGGTTAACAACGCAATAGCTTTACATAACGCATTTCCGTAGGGATGTCAGCGCCCCGGCAGCATAAAATAAAAGCATTGCTGCCCAAATAAATCAACCGGATAAATCAGCCGGGCAAGAATGAAGTAAAACGGGCAATTATCCCGGCCTTGACAGGCAAGTGCGCACAGACTACAACCCTTGCTGCACGGGCCTATAGCTCAGTTGGCAGAGCCCCCGGCTCATAACCGGATCGTCCCAGGTTCGAATCCTGGTAGGCCCACCAGCCGATACCCATACAGGGCAGTTGCATGACTTGCAGCTGCCCTGCTTTGATTGAAGCGCCAAAAAACTTTATAAGACCGACCGCTCGCGCGCAACAATTCCGGCAGGTTTCTGCTCACATAAACCGCTGTTTCAGCCAGCCGTATCCGGTAACCATGATAATGCCGCTCAGCACCAAAACCGCGCCGATCACAAAGCTCGGGGCCAGGGGCTCGTCCAGCAGGGTCACTCCGAAGAGCACTCCGAAAAACGGCGTCATAAAGGCCAAAACGCCGAGCCTTGAGGCCAGATACGTTCTAAGCAGCCAAAACCACATCAAGAAGATGGCAAAGCAAAGCACCACGGTCTGAAATGACAAGCTGGCAATAACCAGCGGCGTTATTCGCAGGCCGGTTTTTCCGGCCAGGCAGGAAAACGCCAGCAAGATGCAAAAAGCGCCAAGGAGCTGGTAAAAAAGCGTTTGCGCCGCAGAAATATACGCCAGTTTGGTGCAGCGGATTACCACCGTGGTCGCGCCCCAGGCCATGCCGCCCAGCAAGCCCAAAAAATCGCCGTATAGCGACACCCGACCAGATTCATCGGCCTCGCCGCCCCAGAAGGCCACCACAATACCGGCAAAAGCCACTGCAAACCCCACCCATTGAAAGGGCCGCAAGCGCTCGGACGGTATTTTCCAGTGCAGCCCCAAAGCGGCAAAAGCCGGTGCGGTATATAAAAACACGGCAATATGCGAAGCAGCGGTATGCCGCAAGCCTTCCCCGGCGAATAAATATTCCAGGGAAAACAATATCCCGGCCACAATGCCGGGCCGCCAGGCCCCGCCCTTAAGGTTGAGGCTTTCCTTGCGCACCAGAAGCAAAATACCCACCAGCACGGCGGCCATGCCCGAGCGCAGGGCAATTTGAAACACCGGCTGGATATCGTCGGCCACAACCTTCAAGGCCACTTGCTGCAAGCCCATAACGGTGCAAAAGAGGACCATCAGCGCAACGGCCAGGCTG
>CAZNBK010000026.1:0-12885 GCA_964571105.1 uncultured Desulfovibrionaceae bacterium | reverse complement strand
CAGGGGTTTTCTGCTTTCCACCTCGCAAATCTCCTTGCCGCGATGTATATCATTACCCGGCAAAACCACAACCAGGGAATAATCACTAGCGCATTTTCGCATTGAGATTGTCGCCACGGCGGGAGTAAATCCCGCCGTGGCGACAATCTCGCGGGCGCTGCCTTGGGTGGGCAGCTGGGGTTTCCTGCGCCAGTCCGGCGGTTCGCCTGCCCGGAAACAACTTGCACTCGTTTAATCCGGGAACTTGCTTAATCCAGACGGAAGACTTATTTTTGGTGCGCTCTGTAACTTTTTAGCTTTTCAAGGACACGGGATATGGAAAACACCCTGCGCACAATCGCCAATATACTCTGGCATATTCCTTTTTTGGGTTTTTTAAGCGCTCTTTATGCCTTTCTGCTCGGCCTGCTGCTCACCATCCTGGTTATTCCGGCGCCAATAGGCCTGGGGCTGATCCAGTATGCAATTTTTCTGCTGTTTCCGTTTACGCGAAAAATGGTTGATGTTTCGGAAACCGGCAGCAAACGCAACCCCATTTGGGCAGCCTACTCCACAATTATCATGATCCTGTATCTGCCCTTCGGGCTAATTGCCTTTATCGTGGGCGTAATACAGTGCCTGGGCCTGGCCCTGACCATTGTGGGCTTGCCGGGCGCTTATATAATTTTCAAATCCCTGGGCACTTATTTCTGCCCGGTGGGCAAAGTCTGCGTCCCCATCGTGCCCACTGAAACCGAAATACCGCCGATTTCCGTGCGCTAACCGCCAGCCGGACTTGCCCGGCATTTGCCGCGCTGCGCTCCTCTTGCGCCCAAAAGCAGAATGAAATATGGGTAGCTTTACGGTCCGCCTGCGAATATTCAGGCGCTGCCACTGCCGGGCAGAGGCGCACAGACCCATCCTGCCCGAAGCACAAGCCCCCGGACAGCACAAGGAGCACCTAAATGAGCCGTATCCCCATGCGCCGCTATGAAAAGCTGATCAAAGACCCGGCCATTATCGCGGCCATACTGGATATGTGCAACACCGTATATGTGGGGATGTTCGACGCTGAATACCCGTATGTGCTGCCCCTGAATTTTGCATATGAAATAAGCGAGCAAAAACTCTACATTTACCTGCACGGGGCGCGGGAAGGGCATAAAATCGAACTATGGAATAAAAACCCCAAAGTTTCCGCAACATTCAGCGTTTTTTTCAATTACCCCGACCGCCCGTACAAAGACACCATTCACGATTTCCGGTCGGTTATGGCCAGGGGAATTCTCTCCCGCATCGACAAAAAAACAGACCCCGACAGATACCGGCGGGCTTTCCGCTCCATTCTGCAACAGAATGAGCGCGAGCTTAACGATTTCAGCGCCAGGCACGCCAGTTTCATGGATATATACATGATTGAGTGCCCCTGGGATTATGTGACCGGTAAATCGGAGCACCCCGTCCGCTCGGTCGCCGATGTGCCGTTTCCCGATGTCTACGACCTGCCTGTCAATGAAGAACCCCATGACAAAACCGACTTGCTGACGCGCAAGATCGATGATTTATAAACCCAAAGGCCCCCAGACCATGACCGGAAAAATTCTGCTCACTGTTGCGTGGGAACAAACCGACCGCGCCGCAGCCATTGACGGCGACCTGATGGTTTTTCTGCTGAACTCCGAAGGCAAAATTCCGCGCCGCTACGATGTGATTTTTTATAACCTGCTCGAGCACAGAAGCGGCTCGGTTGTGCATTTGGGCGATGACAAAAGACAGCAGCCCGGTCGCGAAAGCGTATGGATAGATCTGGATAAACTACCGGCGGAAATAACTGGTGTTGTTTTTCTATTGAGCATTTTTGAAGCCGAAGAAAAACAGCAGCACCTTGATTCGCTGAAAAGCATTTCCGTTTCCATTATTGATGACGAAACAGGAAAGCTACATTACCAGACGAGCCTTACCGAATTTGAAACCGGCGCAAACGCCGTTATCCTGGGCAAGCTGCACAAAGGGGCGGACGGGTTCCAGCTCAAAGAAGAAAACTTGATGCTGGCCGAATATAAAGCGCCCATTCTGACAAAACGTTACGGATTACTGACCTGGGAAGAGTAGACCCGCCATGCGCATGTGGCCGCATGGGAGCCGCATTGGGGCCCGCATGCGACAGGTTGCGGCGGGTTGCAGTTGGCCCGTTTACAGCGGCGCAACCCACAAATATTTGACCCCGGCACAGCCAAGCCACATAAGCGCGCAAGCGCATAATGCGGCCCTGCGGGCGTGCTCCAAAAGCATCAACAATGAGTCTTCATCCCAAGGCAAGGCAGATTCCGGCCCCAGGCGCGGCTTGTCAACCAGCTCCCCATGATAGCAAGTCGGCCCGCCCATGCTCCGTTCAAGCCGCCAGGCAGCCATGGCCATGGGCCAACCGGCATTGGGGCTGCTCATTTGCCTGGCCTGGGCGGCAACGTCCCGCCACTTGGGACGCGAGCGGCTGCCGGGCAATACCGGCATAAGCCACAAAGCCGCAGCGGAAATACGGGCCGGAATCCAGGCCAGCAGGTCATCCAGGCGGGCCGCAGCCCAGCCCAAATCGCGCCAGTCAGGGCTTTTGTAGCCCCACATGGAATCCATGGTGCTCACGGCTTTATAAACCCACATGCCCGCAGGCCCGGCCAGGCACAGCCAGAAAAACGGGGCAATCACCCCGTCATTGATATTCTCTGCCAGGGTTTCAGCCAGGGCGCGCGACAAATCGTCTTCCGACGCCGCGCTCACGTCCCGGCTGACCAACAAAGCCACTGCCTGCCGTCCGGCTTCAAGGCCGTCTTCTTCAACGGCGCGGCGAGCCTTGTCAACCTCTGCGCACAAACTCTGCAAAGCCAGCCCGGCGTATGCGAAATACAGGGCAATAAACCAACCGGCCCCAGGAAGGCGGGTGAGAAAATACACTGCCGCGCCGCAGCCGCCGGCCACGCAGAGCACACAGGCGATTCCGGCCAGTTTCAAGTGCCCAGGCCGCGCTTTTGCCCAGGCGCGGGCGCGGGTTTCCAGCAGGTTCAGAAAATTGCCGATGAGGCGCACCGGATGCGGCCTGCCCGGCGGGTCGCCGAACAAGGAATCCAGGCCCAGCGCCAAAGGGGGAATCAACTGCCATAAGTCCATAGTTAAGTCTCGAGTTCAACCCATGTATCCAAAGCGCCGGACGCGGCCAGGGCTTGATACAAAACAATGCCCGCAGCCGTGGAGAGATTCAGGCTGCGCACCTGTCCGATTATGGGAATGCGCACCGAGGCATTCAGCCGCTTGCGGACTGCTTCCGGAAGGCCGCGCGTTTCCGGGCCGAAAAAAAGAATGTCGTCCGGTTTGAAGGCAAATTTATGCACCGCAGTGCCCTGCCGGGCCGAAGTGCCTATAAGCCGCGGGCTGCCGGTTTCAAGCAGTTCTGCCTGGGCCAGAAAGGCCGCCAGATCCGGCCAGACTTTCACTTGTACATGCGGCCAGTAATCAAGACCGGCTCTTTTCAAGTAACGGTCTTCAATGCTGAACCCCAATGGCTCAATCAGGTGCAAATGCGTTCGGGACGCCGCGCACAAACGGGCGATATTGCCGGTGTTCGGAGGAATCTCCGGTTCAAATAAAACTATCTGCATAAGCGCACAGCCTACTCTTCCACAATATCCAGGATGCCCGGCCTAACCTGGCACCGCACCCGGATATTCCGTCCCAGCAGGCCCTGTTCGCCCACCATGTTGAAAGACACGGCCTCCAGCACGTCAATGGGCGCTCCGCCAGGGTCGATGCCCTGCCCGGCCAGGCTGGCCTCGGCAGCGGCCACGGCTTCGGCTTGCGCCTGCGGCAGGCGATAGCTCATATCCACCTGTTTTCTGATATCCAGAGCCGGAATGAGCATTACCCCCCGTTCGGTATCGGCAAAGAGCTCCAACTCGGTGGTGGTGCGCGCCAAGGCCGCGCCAATGGCGTTGGTCACGTCGTAGCGGGGCGGCGCCTTGATGTCCATGTCCAGGCTTTTTCTGAGATGCGGCGCAAAAGCCATGGCCGGGGTGCCCATCACATAGCCCTGCTGCGGCGCTATATCGCGGTGCTCCATTAAATCGCGGATTGTATAGATGGGCCGTGAATTTATCTCCGCAAGCACTCCGGCGGTGGAAGCGCGGATAAGCCCCATGGCCGTTTCCACCGCGCTTTGCGCCAATTGCCGCGCATCCAGGTTCAGCCCCTGCTTGCCGGCTTCAACGGACAATTGCTCCAGCCCCTGCCGGGAGGCTGCAAAGTCGCCCAGCCGCAAATCATCCAGCACATTGAACGCATCCAGCAGGGCCGGTGCGGTTCCGCCAAAGGCGAGGCACGGACCCAAACGCTCCGGCCCGACTTGCAGGCGACCCTCGTGCAGGGTGATGCTCGAATCACCGCCAATGCCGATGGACACAGCTTTAATTGCCCGCACCGCAGTGGCGCTGTCGCCAAGCACCGCTCCTTCCCGTTCAATAACCGCGTCCCCGGACACGAACACGGCAATATCCGTGGTGGTGCCCCCCACATCAAAAATCAGGGCATCGTGGTCAATGTCGCACAGGGCGATAATCCCCATAACACTGGCCGCCGGTCCGGAAAGGATGGACTCCACGGGCATGAGCCTGGAAACAGCAAGCGACATGGTCCCGCCATCCGCCTTGAGGATATTTATGGGGACAAAAATCCCCCTGGCCTCAACAGCTGCTTCCACGGCATCGGCAAAATTATTATACAACCGCCAGACCGCCGCGTTATAGTAGGCCGTGGCCACGCGCCGGGGGAAATTAAGTTTTCCGGCAATGCGATGCCCCAGTGTAATATGGTCCATTTCACCGCTAAAAGCAGCGGCCATGCGTTCTTCATGAGCCGGATTGCGCGGCGAGAACTTGCCGATTACCGCCGCGGCTTTAAGCCCGGACTCGTGGCAACGGGCGGCCACGCTCTTCAGCTCCGCATCCTGAAGCGGGGCGGTCTCTATGCCCCGGTGGTCCATGGCCCCAACCACTGAAAAGTAATGGTCATTGGGCCGAAAGTGCTCGGCCCCCAGGCCGGGTCCGGCTGAAACCACAACAGCCACGCGCTCTACCTGGTTTTGCACCAAGGCATTGGTCGACAAGGTGGTGGACAGATTCACATGGCGGATGTCCTGCACCGGCACATGGGCGAGCACCCGGTCCATAACCTCGTTTATGGACACCAGCAGGTTTTCCTTGCAGGTAATCGCTTTGGCCGCCGCAAGCACCTTCCGCCCGCTCATGACCACCGCATCGGTGTGGGTGCCGCCCACATCTATGCCCAAATACATAATACTCCCGGGCCTTTATTTCTTTACAAACTTGTTCACGAAATCCTGAATAATATCCCGGTGCCCGAACGAAATATCCGGCGGCAGATCATCCAGAGGAAAAAATCTGGCTTCTGCCGCATCATCACCGCCGGCCAGCGTGGAGTAGTCCTCGGCAGAAACCTGAAAAACCGTGGTTATGGTGTGAAATCTGGGGTCGCGCTCAGGGTTGGAATACACTCCCAGCAAGCCCCGCACCTTTACTTTAAGCCCGGTTTCTTCCAGGGCTTCGCGCACCACGGCCTGTTCCACGGTTTCCCCATAATCCACAAACCCGCCGGGCAAAGCCCAGCCCAACGGCTCAAACTTGCGCTCAATGAGCACAATGCCGTATGCCGGGTCATAAATCACTGCGTCCACCGTGGGGAAAGGGTTGGTATAGGCCTTGACCGCCGCCCCGCACTTGGGACATTGTAACTCATTATACGAGGACATAAAATCAACTCCTGAGCGGAAGGACCGCTCTTCCGGACAGGCCGGGTAAAAATACCTTTATCGGAACCGGACGCAGAGGTAAAGACATGCCCTTTTCCGTCAGCAGCCAGACCGCGCCCCTGCGGGCAGACTTCGTCATCGCCGTTCACAACGGCGCGCTGGGCGATTTTTTATGCTGCTGGCCGGGCCTGCTGGCCATTGCCCGGCAGTGCCGGGAGCAGAACGAACACAAGCCGCGCCTGTATTTTTACGGGCCAGACAGTCGGCTGCCCTGGGTTCAACCGTTGGGATTCGCTCCCTGCCCGGCCAACCTGAAAACAGCGGTACAAAATCTTTATGCGGCCACAAAACTGCCCGCTGCGCTGGCGCAGGCAAAAATCATCTGGTTCTGCCTGGATAAACCTCCGGCCTTGCCCGTACTGGCCGAGCCAACGAAGCAAATAATTTGCCTGCCTGTTTTAAGCCCTCCGTGGCTGCCTGGAGCCGGGCTTGACCCCAATGGCAGGCAGGGGCAGCCGCATGTAATGCTCGCCTTAAAAACGCGCCTGGAGGCCCAGGGGTGGGTCTGGCCCCAGGACTGGCCGCAGCAATGGGCAGAACTCTTCGGAGGCTGGCAGGGCCAAGGCTGCAAAGAAATCGCGCTGCTGCCGGGCAGCGGCCATTGCAACAAACAATGGCCCCTGCGCAATTTTGTAGAACTGGCGGAAAACCTGGCCGCGCAAGGCTGGAAACCTCTTTTTATCATTGGCGAAGCAGAACAGGAACGCGGTTTAATTCCACCGGCCCCCTGGCCGTGGATCAACCCCAGCCCTTCCTGGGAGCTGGGGCAGCGCCTGCGCTCATGCAGAGCCGTTATCAGTAATGATTCCGGGCCTGCCCATCTGAGCGGCATGCACGGCGTACCCGGCATTGCCCTGTTCGGGCCGACCTCGCCCGCGGCCTGGGGAGTGCCGGGCCTGCTGAACCTTACTCCCAACGGCATTTTTGATCTTCTGCCGCTAAACCGCGAAATCGGCGGTCCCGCACCGCCTCTGCCTCCAAAGGTCATCTTCAACTTTAACTTTAACTTTAACAACGAACAAACTTTTAACCGGCGCTGCAGCCCTTGCACGGTTGCGCCCCGCGAGATAAACTGCCCTGAACCCTTTTGCCTGCAAGCAATTACTCCGGGCGAAGTGCTCAGGCTACTCCTGCCGATTTTGAATCCGCGCCTTGATTAAAACATTAACCTGCAAGATTAGAGTATTTTAACCTTGAAGTTATATATTGGTAAAATGCTCCGGACTTTTCCGGCGTTAAATGTCCCAAAGTAAAAGAGCGGTTCAGCCACCATGACTAAACCGCTCTTTTGCAAAAGAAAGAAGGATACTTTACATATAGCAATAAGCTTGCCAAGTGCGACGGCTTCCATCTTTCGTCGCAACATAGCGTTTTTATTATTCTTTTTTAAGTGAGTCTGTTTTTAGCTTGCCAAAGAAAGTTTAAAAATTTGGCCTGCGCTTTGAAAACACAGCCCAGACGCCGCCAGGGGAATAATTTTTTATACTTTGCCGTTTCCATTACACCCAAAGCCGCCCCGGCTTTGGGCAAAATGCTTTAGGACAGCAATGAAATTACTCGATTATTTTCCAACCGGCCTGTAGCAAAGCGGCATTGGGCACCGCTCCGGGGCGCAAAATCCGCAGAACCTTGTCATCAAAAATTTCCACCAGCGTGGAGGCTTGTCCGCCTTTGGGACAGGGCGGCATATCCAGCACTCCCGCGCAGGCCTGGGCCAGCGGGGCTGAAAGATCTCCGGCCTGAGTGGTGGGGGCTTCTCCGGACAGATTGGCGCTGCTGGCCGTTAATGGCCCGCAAAGCAAGCAAAGTTCACGGGCGGCAGGATGGGAGGTGAGCCTTACCGCCACCTTGCCGGTGCCGCCTGTCAGAGCCGGTGGAACGGTTGCTTTAGCTGAAAACAGGACATTCAATGGCCCCGGCCACATGATGCGCAACAAGTCGATCATATACCCGGGCACCTGTTCGGCCAGTAAAAATAATTGGTCTTCGTGCCCGATGATTACCGGCAACGCCTGTGCGGCGTCGCGTTGCTTGGCCCTAAAGGCCCCGTCCACTGCCTGCGCATCAAGGGCCAATCCGCCTATGCCAAAAAACGTTTCAGTGGGAAAGATGATCACCTTACCCGATTTCACAGCCTCCACGGCTTCAGATATTGAAAGATAGCGCATTTAACCTCAAGTCAGGTAATGGATGTGACGGTTCAAAACCCGAAATATTGTAATAAATTGCCGATTCCAACGGTTATATACAGCGACACAATTGCGGAAATAAACAAAAGCACGGCATAAATTATCAGGCGAATGATCAGGGAGGGTAAATGTATGGAGCGGCGCAGCAACGGACGAGCCAGAGCGATAAGCACGCCCGTGTATAACCCTGCGGTCAGCACCAGCCACAACGGTGCAAAAAAATAGTCCATGGCTTTACCGATATTGCCCTTTACCCTGGTTGCGGTTAATCTGGCGGCATGAAAAAATCCGTCACCATCCTGGCCGTTGGTAAAATAAAAACCCCACACTGGCAGGATGCGGCACGCGTCTATATACACCGGCTGCAATATTCTTGGCAATTAAAACTCGTTAGCGTGCGCGAGGCCCGTGAACACGACCCTGCGGAGCGCAACAGCCGGGAGGGAGCCAATCTGCTCGCGGCCCGGTCGCCCGGCGAGTTTGTAATCGCCCTGGACGAAACCGGAAAGCAAAGCACTTCCGCCGAATTCGCCGGCCTGCTCGCCAACTGCTGGGAACAGGAAAACCGCTCTCCTTGCTTTGTTATCGGCGGCGCCTTCGGGCTGTCCCCGGAAGTAAAACACTCCGCCGATTACCTGCTGTCTTTCGGGAAAATGACTTTTCCCCATGAGCTGGCTCAAGTTTTTTTACTGGAGCAGCTCTACCGTGCCGACACGATTATGCGCGGCGCCCCATACCACCATTAAAAGCCTTTCGCTTGTCGCTTAAATGTAAATGTTAAAATGCTCTGAAACAGCGGAAAAGTATTGCGAAGATTCTCGGTATGACGCCTAAGCGGGGATGAGCTGCCCGGTGGTGTTATATTCGCCCGACAGCGCTGCTTTGACCCGGTTTCGCCCGGCAGCCTTGGCCTGGTACATAGCCCGGTCAGCGCGGTTGATTGTTTCTGAAACCAGATTTTCCAATGCCCCTTCAAAGTTCTTTCCACTTCAGCAACCCCAAGACTGGCTGTTATGCTGGCCAGATTGCCGTGATCCAGCTTAACCGGAGAAGATTCCAACGATGAGCGCACCCGCTCCGCCACCACCAAAGCCGTGTCCAGGTCTGTTTCCGGCAAAAGAACAACGAATTCTTCACCGCCGTATCTGGCCACAATATCCATGCGTCGCACCGAAGAATTGATAATTCTGGCCACATGCTGCAAGCAGGTGTCGCCATTGAGGTGCCCGTAGGTATCGTTAAACAGCTTGAAGTGGTCCACATCCAGCATGGCTACGGACATGGGCAAGTTGCTGCGCTTGCTGCGCCCAAGCTCGCCCTGGGCCAGCTCCATGAAGTGGCGGCGGTTGTATACGCCGGTGAGCCAATCGTAGACGGCCATCTTGCGATATCTCGCCTCACTGGCCCGCAAACTTTTTTCAATCTTGATTCTGGCGTTTATTTCCTGCTTGAGTTCCGAGGTAAGGGCCAGCAGTTCTTCTTCTTTGCTGGTCAGGCGCTGTACGGTGCGGTCCAGTTTTTCGGTCATTTCATTGAACGATTTGGACAGCTCCCCCATAAAGGTTACCCGCTGGGTAAAATCGCCTTCCGCAACCGTGCGCACCTGCCAGTTCAAATGCCGCACGTTGCCCTGCAACGCCTTCAAAAATCCGGCACAAGCGCCGGAGAGGCGGATATCCCGGGAAAAATCGCCCTGGCTGAAACTGCGCATGGCGTCTCTGAGCTGGACAACTTTATCGTACAGCTCGCGAATTTCAATGGTATTGCTCAACTGCTCGGGAATTTCCGGCAAAGACGGGCTGTTGATGAGCGCAGCAAACAAATCCAGCAGGTCAAGAAAATCCTGGCCGGTGTAGAGATACGCCTCACCCGCGTGTATCAGTTCCTGCGCATCTGACTTTGGATCATCCTTAGCCATACGCATCTCCGTAATATCCGAGCCCATTACTGACAAAGGTTAGGCAGTTTCACGAATCTTGGCCAAGAACCGACACGTGCGGTCTCCGGTGCACCAACAGTCAATTTCCTTAACCTCAAAGTCTTTATTATAGGCTTTGCCCAGCACTCCGGCAATAAAGCCTTCGTCATACTTGCAGACCTCATAATCAAGCTCGGGCAAACCGGAACAGTCCAGGTCTTCGGACACGGCCAAGGTCACTTCCAGCGGGTCTTCCTGAACGCTCTCAATGCGCAGCACGCCCATTTTCATGTTTTCAAACATGTCTTGCAGTTCTTTAACCAACTCATTGAAGCTGCCGGCTTTAGCCAGGTATTGTTCATAAAAGGACGTTCCGGCCAATCTGCCGGCCTCAAAAAAAATCTCGTCTGCTTTTTCAGTGCCGAACATCTGCTCCAAGACATCGCGGAAAGTAAACTGCATCAAGCGGTAAACTTCCACACGGGTAAACGGCCCGAGATTGGGGCGTCCCAAGGCCAGATCGCCCAACAAACCCCAAAAAAACTCATATTTTCTTTCCATATATTTCTACACCCTCCTGCGGTACACCTGAAAAACCCCTTGGGGCCTGCGGTGCTCGCATATAAATAATCACGAAAATCGCCTGCGTTTATCAAAAGTCTATTTTATTTTGTACACCCGGCAGTAACCATTGTCAAAAACTAGCTCGAAACCCCTGCTGAAGCGCGGGTCATCCGCCGGTGACAGCAACATCTGCGTCATTAATGCATTATACAGCCCGTCGCTCAGAACCAGTTTATCGCCGCTTATCTTGTTAAAAATAAAGTGCCGGTCATTATAGCGATAATAGGAGTGGCGGGTAAGCCCCTCACGATCCAAAATATCCAGACTGTCGGCCTCCACCGGGTCGCGCCCCTCCACACTGACAATTCCGTTTTCGCTGTTATATTTTAGGGCCTTGGAAATGGCGCTGATGTTGTACCCGGCCCCTTCATGCGCAACGAAATTCCAGGTGCCGTAGGTGGAAATCCAATATCCCAGGCGCAAAATATCAAAGCTGACAAGCAGATATTGCGGATCCATGTCCGAAGTGGGCTGCAAGTCGCCTTCCGCCCAGCTCTCCACCAGGGCCTGGGCCTCTTCGCCGTTGAGTCCGGCAAATATCCTTCCGGCCCGTTCCGGGGTGGAGGGTTGCGATTCATCCCCAGTTATTTCCTGCTCGGCAGCTTCCGGCAAAGCATGTAGGGCTGTGTAAGTCATGAGCTGCGCCGCAAAGTGCGGATTTTCCGTACTATATACAGCCGCAGGCAAATACAGATGCGCCCCGCCATGCCTGGCCCCATCGGCAATGGTCCGGCGTTCCGCAAAGTATTGCGTTGCATAGCCAAAATCCCACCAAACCCAGATAACCCCATTTTCCGGCGTAATATTGCCGAGCTCCCGCAGGGCCCGGGCCTGCTCCACCCGCATGATCGGCCCCTGCGAAACACGGGGAATCAGGCTTATATACGGCAGAATCAAGATGAGCAAAATGGCGTCCGCCCAGGGGATATTCCATAATACGGCACGCAGTTTGCCCAGGTTTGCCTTGCAATGTCGGCGTAAAAAAGAAAAAACTCCAAAAAACAAAACCTGGTCGCTAAGCCAGGCAAAGGGCACGGCCAGGCCCAGGGCCACAGCCGGAACCCCGAACATGGCCATTCGCCCGCCGAGCTTTATGCTTAGCAGCGCCAACAGCAATAACGGCGCATGACACAAGGCCAGCGGCGAAAAAACAGACAACACCGCAAAGCCCAGTATGCCCAGGACGGAAATCTGCCAGGTGGGATAAAAATAACTGAGCAGTTCTTTAAAGCCTTTGAGGTCCTGTATTTCAATCACGCTCTGCGCCACTGCCGGATAAACCAGCTCCGCAGACGGCATGGCCGAATCGGGCGCATGTTTGACATAGCTGTTTACCACCCGCAACAGGGCAGGCAAAATGCCTTTATCAACACAAAGAACGATAAACAGCAGGCCCAATAGCGCATAAACCGCAACCACCCCGCGCCGCTGCCACAAAAACGCCTTGATTTCTTTTTTTGAACTGCGCAGCGCCAAGGCCAGGGCAAAGGCGGCAAGCAGCCCCCAAATACCGAAAAGAAGCGGCAAAATATACACCGGCGCTCCGCGCAATAAAAACGGCCAGGTTCCGCTGCGGCGCGGCACAAAAAGCAAAATGCAGCCAGGCACAAACACGGCATACCACAGGGGCAGATATGAAAACAAAGAGTGCCATTGCCGGGTCCAGTGCCCGAACAGGCCGCATAACGCCAGCGCTATAAGCCACGGCTTGGACAGCAATTGTTCCAGCCTGGCGTCGCCGTCGGCATAGTGGACTGCACCGCTGGCCCGTTGCCTGAGCCGTGCGACCGGGCTGACCACCCACGGCCTTAACCACAAAGCAGGCGCCAACCCCACCATTAGCGAAAACAGCAAGGTTACCAGATCTGTATCGCAAAACCCCATCAGCGTACGCGCCAAAAAACCGGGCGCAAGGCAGGCCAGCAAGGCAGCGGCAATGCCCGAGCAGCGCGCGCCCAAAGCTGCCGCCCAAATGACCATGGCCACGGCCACCAGGGAAGCCGCAAAGGGAGGCAGCCAGAGGCCGATATTTCCCAAGGGTTCGCCGGTCAGGGCATGAGCGCCCCGCAAGAAGAGAGACATGGGGTGATCTTGTCCGAACTCAAACCCCTTGGCGCCGGCCAGCCAATGATAACTGTCATGCGTAGCCAGAATATATTCGCCATCGATTTGATAATCCGGCGAATCCCACTCGGGCGCTTCCGTAAGGCGAATCCCCACGGCCAAAACATAGGCCGCAACTGCCAAAATCAGCAGGTGTTTCAGTCGCAACGGAGAGGTGGAGAGGCTATGGTTCATAATTT
>CAZNBK010000025.1:0-15440 GCA_964571105.1 uncultured Desulfovibrionaceae bacterium | reverse complement strand
TGGCCGATTTTAACAATGACGGCGTGCTGGACCTGGTGGTCTGCATCAACACCCACCCCGGCACCCTGGGCATCCAGGCCCGTAAAACCGTTATCCAGGGTTATCCTCTGGATTTAAGCCAGGTTGATCCGAACACTCCGGCTTATAATACCGAGCTGGATTTCTAGCCGCAAACAGGGGGCAGGAATAATTCCTGCCCCCTGCCCTTCTTGAGTTCACCCCTGTCAATGTCCGAACTTCCCGTACAAAAACTGCTGGTCAGCGAAGCCGAGTCCGGCCAGAAGCTGGTCAGTTATCTCAAACGCCGCCTGGGCCAGAAGCTCCCGCCTTCTTTGCTGCAACGCATTATCAGAAGCGGCGAAGTGCGCGTTAACGGCAAACGCGGCAAACCCTTTTTGCGCCTGTCCGGCGGCGATGAAATCCGTATCCCCCCGCTGCGCCTTGAAGACCGTGCCGCAGCGGCAGCCCCGGCCCAGCCCCCAGCGCTTCCGGAACTGGAAATCATTGCCGACTTGCCGGGTTATCTGGTGGTTAATAAACCGGCCGGGCTTCCGGCCCACCCCGGCACCCGGCACAATGACAGCCTGAGCACCCGCCTGGAAAAGATTTATGCGGGCAGCGACTTTAAGCCCACCGCCGCGCACCGCTTAGACAAAAACACTTCCGGTCTGGTGCTGGTGGGCAAAACCTACCGGGCCTTGCGGCAAATTCAGGACGGCTTGCGCGAACACAGCATCCACAAAGACTATCTGGCCTGGGTGCTGGGGGCCTGGCCTTACGACTCCGTCACCGCCCTGCACGATGTGATGGAAAAACAGGAAGATGAGCACGGGCGGGGAAGGGTGTTGCTCGGCGAAGGCAAGGAGGCCCTGTGCCTGGTGCGCGCCGTGCTTCGCGCCCCGCGCTGCACATTGCTGTGCATTCGCTTGCAAACCGGACGCACGCATCAGATCCGCGTTCAGCTTTCATCGCGCGGCCACCCCATTGTGGGGGATGCCAAGTACGGCAGCCCGGCAGGACGTAAATTCGGCATTACCGGCATGTGCCTGCATGCCTGGCGTCTGGGCATGCCCGACGGGCATTCTTTTGCGGTGCTCCCGCCTTGGTCCGGGGCGTTTGCGGTTGCAGAAGCAGACCTTGGCGGGGTCGTTTTTGCGCCTTGAAAACATCAATTGTTTGCTGTATATTTACAAATCTGCCCTGCTCTGAATTCAATTCACCTGCAATCTGAAAAATTAAGACTCGGTCTACCTGAGGTAACAGCATTTAATGCTTAAAATCGCACTTATCGGACGCCCCAATGTGGGCAAATCCACCCTGTTCAACCGCTTGATCCGCAGCAACAGAGCCATCACCCACGACCGGCCCGGAGTTACCCGCGACCGCATGGAAGGCGTGGTGCGCCGTGACGGACATGAATTCGGCATCATCGACACCGGCGGCGTGACCCTCAACCCTTCCCGCTCAGGCTCCGTCAGCCTGGGCGAAAGCCCGGATGAACTGCGCGGCTTTGAGGAAGCTGTGCTCGAGCAGGCTGCTTCAGCCATGGACGAAGCCGTGGGCATTGCCCTGGTGGTGGACGGGCGGGAGGGCCTTATTCCCCTGGATCAGCACCTGGCCGCGTTTGCGCGGCGGTGCGGCAAACCCATGCTCCTGATCGTCAACAAAGTGGACGGACCCGAGCTGGCCGATTCCCTGAGCGCCGAATTTCACGCCCTGGGGCTGCCTTTGGCCCCGGTGTCAGCCGAGCACGGTTTCGGGATGTCCGGGCTGGAAGACGCGCTATATGCCTTATTGCCCGAAATAGAAGAAACCGTACAGACGGATTCTTTAGACGAACCGGCCCCGGAAGCCAATTTGGGCTTGCGCCTGGCCATGCTCGGACGGCCCAATGTGGGCAAGTCCTCTTTGGTCAACGCGCTGGTGGGCGAAGAGCGCATGATCGTCAGCAACATTCCCGGCACCACCCGGGACAGTGTGGACGTGACCTTTGAGCAGGCCGGGCAGCTCTATACCTTTGTGGACACCGCCGGTATCCGCCGCCGCACCAAAATCACCGACTCGGTGGAACGTTTCTCCGTCAATTCGGCCATAAAAAGCAGCACCAAGGCCCAGGTCACCCTGCTGGTGTTTGATGTGCTTGAAAGCCCTACCACCCAGGACAAACGCCTGCTGGCTCTGCTTGATGAGCGAAAGGCCCCTTTTCTGGTGCTGCTGAATAAAATGGATACCGCCGCCAATAAGGCCGAAGCCGCCCGGGCGCTCAAGGCCGTGCGTGAGGCGCTCAGCTTTTGCAAGCATGTGCCCCTGCTGCCGGTGTCCGCCCATACCGGGCAGGGCCTGTCCGAAATCCTGCCCCTGGCCAGACGCCTGGAAAAAGAGTGTAAAACGCGCATTTCCACCGGCCAGCTCAACCGGGCCATCGCCGAAGTCATTGAGCGCAACCCGCCGCCCATTGTCCGCAATGCCCGACCGAAATTTTTCTATCTTACCCAGGCCGAGAGCGAACCGCCCACTTTTGTTTTTTTTGTCAGCGACGCCGAACGTATCCGCCCGGCCTATGCGCGCTACCTGGAAAAATCACTGCGCGCCATGTTCGGCATAAAATATGCCCCGGTTCGGGTGCATTTCCGGTCTTCCCACAAAAAATGAGAGCTGTATGAGTCTTGAACTGGAATCATTAACCCTGCGCCAACTGCTCACCCACAGCAGCAGAAAGCATGGCGACTGCCCGGCCCTGTCCACCTATGGCGACGAGCCCATGACCTACCAGGATCTGGTCGAAGAAGTTGCAGAACTGTCTTCGCACTTGGCGGATGAAGGCATCGTGCCCGGCGATAAAGTAGCCATTCTGGGCGATTCTTCGCCCAACTGGGGCATTGCCTATTTTGCCGTTACCACCATGGGCGCCGTGGCGGTGCCCATTCTCACCGAATTCCATTCAGACGCCGTGCAGCATATTTTACGCCATTCCGAGGCCAAGCTGCTGTTTGTTTCCAACCGGCTGCTGAACAAGGTGGAAGATGAACCGGTCATGGCCAAAATACGCGTTTTGGCGCTGGAAACCTTTGAGCCGGTAGTTGTGAATTCAACGCTGGAATTTTACCAGACTATGAAAAAGGCCAGTATCCGGGAATGGCGGCGCTTTAAAGAAAAAGCCCGCAAAGAGATGCACGAGATGCTGGGCGAACCGATAAAAAACGAGGATGCGGGCTGGCTGCAACGCCTGAAGACCAAGGGGCTTGAGTACCTAGCCGATCAGGGCAGCGGGCCCAAAGAAGACGACCTGGCGGCCATCATTTATACTTCGGGCACCACCGGAAATTCCAAGGGAGTAATGCTGTCGCATAAAAACCTGGTCAGCAACGTCCGGGCGGTCTTGAGCTTTGTGACTATCACTGAAACCGACCGGATGCTGTCCATCCTGCCCCTCTCGCATGCCTATGAGTGCACCCTGGGCCTGATTCTTCCCTTGAGCGTGGGCGCGCATGTCTGCTACCTGGACAAACCGCCCACGGCCAGAGTCATGCTTCCGGCCCTGGCCGCGTTTAAACCCACGGCCTTGCTTTCTGTGCCCCTGGTTATTGAAAAAATATTCAAGACCAGCATCCTGCCCAAGTTTACCAGCTCCAAACCCATGCGCGCCGTATACTCCATACCGTTTATACGCAGAATACTGCACCGCCTGGCCGGGCGTAAGCTGCTGGCAACCTTTGGCGGTAGAATCCGTATTTTCTGTATCGGCGGCGCGCCCCTGGCCCCGGAAGTGGATAAATTCCTTTATGAATCCAGCTTTCCCTATGCCATCGGCTACGGGTTGACCGAGTGCGCTCCCCTGGTCAGCGGCGCGGTGGCCGGCATCATTCAAAAGTTCTCAGTGGGCCCGCCCATTCCGGGGGTGGAGGTAGTCATCAACCAACCCGACCCGAAAACCGGCGAAGGCGAAGTTATCGTTCGCGGCCCTTCGGTAATGCAGGGTTACTTCAAAGACGAAGAAACCACCGCCAGCGTGCTCGGCGCGGACGGTTGGCTGCGCACCGGAGATTTGGGGCACTTTGACCGCGACGGACAGTTGTATATCCGGGGCCGGGTTAAAAACATGATCCTGGGGCCCAATGGTGAGAATATCTACCCCGAAGAGGTGGAAGGCATCATTCTGCAATCGCCCTACGTGCTGGAGTGCCTGGTCTATCTTATGAACGGCAGGCTTACCGCCCGCATCCATTTGGACACCAGCCGCCTGGATGAAGAACTGGGCAGCATCACCGACACGGAACGGACTCAGAAAGTGGAGGCATTGCTTGAAGAGCTGCGCGTGCACGTCAATGCCAAAGTCTCCACCTTTGCCCGCTTGCATAAGGTTATTGAACAGCCCGAGCCCTTTGAAAAAACTCCCACCCAGAAAATCAAGCGCTATCTCTACGTTGAACCAGCCTGATTTTTATAGCAATTACCGCAGCTAGAGCCGTTTAACACGGCTCTATTGCTTTTTCTTGATCACGGCAATGCCCTGATAAACATGCACATATTCCAACAGGCCGGGCTTGTGCTCGCCGCTGCCCCGGCGGGAAGTAATGTCCGGCATGGCCACTTCATCAACCAATTGTTTCAGGAACCCCGGCAGGCCGTTCCAATGGCTGGGGAAGACGCCGTTGTCGTGCCGGAAGTGCACCCGGCTTTCAAAAGCGGCCCCTTCCGGCCACTTGGGCCAATACCCCGCGCCCCAGTCTTCAATAATATATAAGCCGCCGGGCTTGAGGCTGGGGAACAAAATTTCAAAGCTGGCCGCGGCCAGGCTGCCGATGTGCGAGCAATCGTCGATGATCAGGGCAAAGGAGCTGACGGAATTTTCGGCAGTGATTTGCCTGAACAGGTCCGGATCATCTTGCAGCCCCTGGTAGACCTTGATGCGCGGCGTGGCAAAATCGCGGTCAATTTCATTAATATCCACCCCCATAATTAAACCGTCCGGGAAATAATCGGCCAGCATGACCAGAGAGTCACCGCGATGCACCCCCAGTTCCAGAATCTTGGGTTCCTTGTCCGTAACCTCGGCCAGATAGCGCTCATAAATAGGCAGGAAATGGGCCGGTTTGTTTTCCGGGCTGCCGAAATGATAATTCAGTTTCCTCATAGCCGGTCCTTTCATAAAAAGCCGCCAACACATGGAAAAGATATGAACAACGCGCCCAAGGCATGCCTTAAGCGCGTTGCGTGTTGCTCTTAACCCGACCTCTTGCTTACTCGTCGCTTACATCGTAGCCGAAATGAGCGGCCAGCATGGGTCCGAAGTAGAAGCTGTCGTCTTCCAGGTCTTCCTCAATGCGCAAAAGTTGGTTGTATTTGGCCAGGCGGTCGCTGCGGGACAGCGATCCGGTTTTGATCTGGCCCGCGTTGAGGCCCACCGCCAGGTCGGAGATGAAGCTGTCTTCGGTTTCGCCGGAGCGGTGGGAAATGACCGTGGTGTACCCGGCCTGCTTGGCCATTTCCACGGTATCCAGGGTTTCGGTAAGGGTGCCAATCTGGTTGAGCTTGACGAGAATGGAGTTGGCAATGCCTTCATCAATGCCCTGGGCCAGAATATCCGGGTTGGTCACAAAAATATCATCCCCGACCAGTTGGATTTTCTCGCCCAACCGCCCGGTCATCTTGCGCCAGCCTTCCCAGTCGCCTTCGGCCAGGCCGTCTTCAATGGACACCAGAGGGTATTTATCCACAAAGCTTTCCAGATAATCAATCATTTCAGCGTCGCTGAGCGTCTTGTTTTCTCCGCTCAATACATACTTGCCGTCTTTGTAAAACTCGGTGGCCGCCACATCAATGGCCAGAGCGATTTCCGAGCCAGGATTATAGCCAGCTTCTTCAATGGCCCGGATCATATACGAGAACGCTTCGTCGTGGCTCTTCAGGTTGGGCGCAAAGCCGCCTTCATCGCCCACCCCGGTGGAATGCCCGTCGGCCTCGAGCAGGGCTTTCAAGGTATGAAATACCTCTGCGCCCATGCGCAGGGCATCGCGGAAAGACATGGCCGCCAGGGGCATGATCATGAATTCCTGGATATCCAGGTTGTTGGCGGCGTGCGCCCCGCCATTGATGATATTCATCATGGGCGCGGGCAGCAGCTTGGCATTGACCCCGCCCAGATACTGGTACAAGGGCAGGCCCAGGTATTCGGCAGCGGCGCGAGATACGGCCATGGAGGTGCCGAGCATGGCGTTGGCGCCCAGGTGGGACTTGTTTTCGGTGTCGTCCAGGTCGAGCAGGGTGTTGTCCACATGCACCTGCCGCAACGCATCCTGACCGATCAGGGCGTCGGCAATTTCACCGCGCACGTTTTGCACAGCCTTTTCCACACCCTTGCCGTTGTAGCGCTGGGCATCGCCGTCGCGCAGCTCCAAAGCCTCGCGGCTGCCGGTGGAAGCCCCGGAAGGCACGGCTGCCCGGCCAATATGCCCGGACTCCAGGCTCACTTCCACTTCCACGGTGGGGTTGCCGCGTGAATCTAAAATTTCTCTGGCCCAAACCGATACGATGGTGCTGCTCATAATTTTCTCCTTAGGCAAGGCCCTGGTTATATTCTAAGTAGTAATCCTGCGGTCCGATTAACAACAGGCTTACAATGCGTAAAAAATAAATTTTAGCATAAAACCCTGCTAGGCGCAAAAAAGTTTCCCGCACCTTCCGGCAAGGCGGACGCTTAGTTTTTTTTCAACTCTCCACCCCGGCTCAGGTAAGCCAGACCGTCCATGAGCAAATCCGGGCTGACCGCATCAAAGCAAGCGGTCACCTGGGAAAGCGCCTGGGCAAACCCGCCGGTGGCCACCACCTTTACATCGCTGTGCACCTGGGCTTTCAGTCTTTGCAGCATGCCTTCGGCCATGGCCGCAAACCCGAACACAAAGCCGTGATTAAGGCTGGTAGCCGTATCCTGCCCGAAACTGGGCCGGGCCGACCCCACCTCAAGGCTGATCTGCGGCAGCTTGGCCGTCCGGGCGGCCAGGGCCTGGGCCGAAGAGTACACCCCGGGGCAAATAACCCCGCCCAAATAGACCTGGTCCCTGACGCAGTCAAAGGTAGTGGCCGTGCCGAAATCCACACAGATCAACCCTGGCGTGTCCGGAAACAGTTCGCGGGCGGCCAGAGCGCCCACCAGGCGGTCCGCCCCGACCTCGGCAGGCCGGGAATAACGGTTTTCCAACGGGATGGGGATATCTTCCGGGGTAAACTTGAGTTCCAACTCAAGATAACGGGCGCAGGCCGTGCTCAGCAGGTTGTTCAGGCCCGGCACCACGGAACAGGCCAGCCCCATCGACAAATCAGCGGCGCCAACTTCGGCGTGCTCCAAAAAGTGTAACAGCTGCATCCCCAAAAGGTCGGAGGTGCTGCGCACATCCGAAGGCAGCGAGTAAACTGTTTTAAGACCGTGCGCATCGGCCAGGCCTATTTTAATATTGGTATTGCCGAGATCAAAAAGTATGCGCATTCTCAAGTCCGTCGGTTAGAGCGTTTTACGCGTAAGATTGCCGCTTCGGCGGGAGTGAGCCGCGCCAGGCACTCTGCTGCCCTCGTCTAAGCTTGGCGTAGAAAATTATTAATAATCCTCCCCCTCGCCATCGGTCAAGCCGCCTCTGTCCCGCTCCCACCCATTACTGCCCGGTAAATTAACGGCCAATAAAAAGTCTCTTTCTTTTCCGATGATTATGCACTATATCATTTAGAGACCCTTGATGATTGCGGCACTGCCTTGACCGCACTTCCTTAGTTGTGACATAATATCCTCTTGCCGCACAGCTTTTTCACAGCCCATGCTGTGACGGCTGGAGATTTTTTCGAAGAGCAAACGTATGAGCGCCGGTGTTGAAATTGCGAAACCCTTCATTTCAGCGGTAACCACGGTTCTGTCCACCATGGCCGGGGTTACGCCCTCCGTGGGCAAGCCCTATGTTAAAAAAGACGCCAAAGCCAGCGGCGATATTTCGGCTGTGGTAGGCATCACCGGTGCGCACAAGGGCACTGTTTCCCTGACTTTTTCCCGCTCCTGCGCTGTTTTTCTGGTCAAATCCATGCTTGGCGACGACATCCAGGACATCATCCAGGACACCTCCGACGCCGTGGGCGAAATCACCAATATGGTTTCCGGGCAGGCCAGAGCCGGTCTGGCGGAAATGGGCATACCCCTGCAAGGTTCCACGCCGTCCATAATCCTGGGCGACGGACACACTCTGCGGCATATGTCCAGCAGTCCGGTAATCGCCATCCCGTTTACCACCAAAGCCGGCAATTTTACCCTGGAATTTTGTCTGGAATAAATCCAGCAAAAACAAACCCTGCCAAATAAAAAAGCCCGGTTGGAAATATTCCACAGCCGGGCTTTTTTTAGATAATATTCTCGCCGTCTACCGCCGGTTGCGCTCCAGCCAAGCCGTGGTGGAAAATTCGCCCAACAGCGGCAAAGACAGCACCCGTCCGCCTCTGGCCGTAACCATCTCCGCACCCACAATTTTATCCGGGGTCCAGTCGCCGCCTTTGATCAGCACATCGGGCTTAAGCGCCTCAATGAGCTGCAACGGCGTATCTTCATTAAACAGGACCACATAGTCCACAGCAGCCAGGTGCGCCAGCATAAACGCCCGCACGGCCTCGCTGTTGACGGGCCGCTCCGGGCCCTTGCCCAGACGCCGGATGGAGGCGTCGGAGTTCAGCCCGACCACCAGGATGTCGCCCTCGGCTCTGGCCCTGGTCAGTAAATCCACATGGCCGGGATGCAGCACATCGAAACAGCCGTTGGTGAACACCAGGCGCTCGCCCCGCCCGCGCCGGGCCGCAAGTTCAGCCTGCGCGGCGGGCACGGAAAGTACGGACGGATGGTCTAGGCTCACGTCCATTGCTTACCTTGCCGCGAATTTATAATTGAAATGCATGTGCTCGCGGGCCTGTTCCATGGTTTTTTGCGCTTCTTCCTTGGCCAGCTTGCTGCCCTGGCGCAACACGTCGCCGATATAGCCCGGATCGCGTTCCAGCTCCGCGCGCTTGTCATGCAGCGGGGTAAGAAATTTTTCCAGGTTGCCCAGGAGCATCTTTTTACAATCCACGCAGCCCAGGGTGGCCGAAGTGCAGCCGACCCGGATTTCCGCGCACATTTCCGGCGAGGACAACAGCTCGTGGTAAGGGAAAAGATTGCAAATATCCGGATTGCCGGGATCGGTGCGGCGCAGCCGGTTCTGGTCGGTAAACATGCCCCTGATCTTGGGGGTAAGCTCGTCCATGCTGTCGCGCAAATAAATGGCGTTGTTATAGCTTTTGGACATTTTGCGTCCGTCAAGGCCGGGGCAGCGCGCTGCCTGGGTCAAGCGGGCTTCCGGCTCCGGAAACAGATCGCCGAAAAAATTATTGAAACGCCGGCAGATTTCCCGGGTCAATTCCAGGTGCGGCAGTTGATCCTCGCCCACAGGCACCCACTTGGGCCGATACATGAGGATATCTGCGGCCATGAGCACCGGATAATTGAGGAAACCGACATTGCCCAGGTCTTTGTGGGTGATTTCCTGCTGCTGTTCCTTGTAGGTGGGGTTGCGCTCCAGCCAGCTCACCGGGGTGACCATGCCCAGAATCAACGCCAGCTCGGCGTGCTCCATAACCATGGATTGCTGAAACAGAACGCTGCGCTCCGGGTCAAGTCCGGCCACAATCCAGTCTTTGACCATTTCCAGAGAAAACTCCTCCACCTTGGAAGTGTCGGCATAGTCGCTGGTCAGGGCATGCCAGTCGGCCACAAAATAAAAGCACTGCATTTCTTCCTGCAAGGCCACCCAGTTTTTAAGGGCCCCGAAAAAATGGCCCAAATGCAGGGGGCCGGTGGGGCGCATCCCGGAAACAGTTCGCAACGGCAGGGACATGGTAAAAACTCCTGAATTTTAAACTTATGAAAACAGGCCAATGACCTGCAAAAACAGCCAAAGCAGGCCGGAATAGCATTCATAGACCAGGGGGATGACCAGCCTGCGGAACAAGCCCGTGGCCAGAAAAACCAAAATTATAATCATCCCGTAGCGCTCGATGCTGTTATAAGCCTGGGCCGCTGCGGGCGGCAAGGCCATGGACAACAGTTTGCTGCCGTCCATGGGCGGAATGGGGATGAGGTTGAAAATACCCAACAGCAGATTAATAAACACCCCGGTTTGGAACATGTCATAAAAAAACGTGTAGACCGTGCCGCCCTGGTGGTGCTTGTACACAAGGGCCGTAATCAGAAACAGAATCATAAACAGCACGGCCAGAATAAAATTGGTCACCGGCCCGGCAGCGGCCACCAGGGCCATATCCCGCCGGTAATTTTTAAAATGGCGGGGGTTCACCGGCACAGGCTTGGCCCACCCCAAAGCAAAGGGCAGGATTATGGCCGTGATCACAAACATGGCCGTGCCCATGGGGTCCATGTGCACGCGGGGGTTCAAAGTAAGACGCCCCAGCATCTTGGCTGTGGGGTCGCCACAGCGCCAGGCCACCCAGCCGTGCGCCACTTCGTGGCAAATAATGCCCAGCAGCAAGGGGACCGCGCTGATGCAAATGGCGTTTATGGCCTGGGCCAGATCAAAATTAGGCATATTCTATTCCTCAAAGCGGCTGGCGGCGTTTGCCGGAGGCAGCAGCCTCCGGTATAAATTCAGATAGGCCTGCCCCACGCTTTCCTGACTATAGTTTTGCACGGATTCCCGACCCGCGGCGCTCAAGCTCTCGGCAAGGCGTTTATCTTCAAGCAAGGCCATTATCGCGTCAAACAAGGCTTCGGCATTGCCAAGCGGAACCAGCAAACCGTTGTTACGGTCTTCAACCATTTCCCTATGCACGCCCAAATCAGTGCAGACCACCGGCAGCCCAACGGCCCAGGCTTCCTTGATTGCCGTGCAGCCATTCTCGCCGCGCCTGTTCGGAACCAGCATGATATCACAAAAAGGCAGAATATCGCTGCTTTTCTGCGGCCCCAAAAAGGCCATATGCTCACTTATGCCTAAATCGCGCGCCTGCTGCAAAATCTGAGCAAACATACTCCCCGTGCCCACCAGACGCAATTCCCAGGCCTGCTCCGGTCGGGCCGCCTTAAGCCGGGCCAGCCCTTCCAACAAAACATCAAACCCACTGTCCATAATCAACGGGCCGACAGCCGCAAAAATCAAGCGGTCATCTTGTTTAATCGCTCTGGGCGGGTAGGAGTCCAGATCAATGCCGGTGGGGATAACCCGGATACGCCAGCCGGAAAATCCTTGTTCTTTCAAATAAGCAGCGGTTTCCCGGCTCATATCCACAAACATATCCACCAGGTGAAATTTGGCAAGGCCTTTGCTTTTGACGAATATGGGCGGCACCCACCAGTTATGCAGCCAGCGCACCGTGCCCCAGGCTTTATAGCAGCGCTCGCCCAGCCGGGCCGCTCCAATATCGTGGGTATGCACCGCTGCAAAATTGTATATCCTGTCTGCCTGCGTCAAACGACGCCATACTCCGGGCAGCCAGGTATGTTTACCGGGCAGCGGCAATACTTCAACGCCGCGAGTCCGAAGCTCGTCGGCCAATGCGGATCGACCGGGACAGGCCGCCACCGGAATATATTCTCCGGCCTTAAGGCTGGCCGTGCACAGGTTTATAAGCCCGCGCCCGGCAATCTCACTGCTGCTGTCCAGTAGAATGTGCAATATATGCATGGAAAGAGATAATTCCCTTAAGCTCAAATCCGGTCGGCCACGGCAAACGGCACCCCATTGGCGCGCAAATCCGCGCGCAGCAGATCGAGAATCCGCCCGGCCACCGGACCGGGCCGACCGTTGCCCACGGGGTTGTCTTCATAGCGCACAATGGCCGTGCAATCAAACGTGGTGCCCATGACCAAAATTTCCCTGGCGGAGAACAATTCCGCCTCGGCAATGGGCCGCTGAACCACCGGCAGCTCGCCCCTGACCAGTTCCATGGCCCGCAGCATGGTGGTGCCTTTGAGAGAGTGCGTAAATTCGGGCACTGTCAGCGCTCCATCTGCAGCTACGATACAGATATTGGCAATGGCGGCTTCAGCCAGGTTGCCTGCGCGATCAAAGGAAATCGACAGATCCGCCCCGCGTTCTTTAGCCTCCCTGACCATGAGCATGTTGGCGATATAATTGGTGCTTTTAATCTGGGCCTCTGCCCCGCCCTTGGCCGGCACGGCACTGCGGCAGGCCACCAGGCCTTTGGCATAGTAATCTTGCGGTTTGGGCACAAACCGGTAGGCAATAATATACAGACTGCCGACCAGGGATTCCGCAGGATCAAGCCCCAGCCCGCCCGGCCCGCGCCCGGCGATAATCCGTAAACTTTGGGCGGGTTTGCCTGCGGCTGCGGCCACGGCAATAACGGCCCGGCGCAATTCTCCCCCCGGCAGGGGCAAGGCGAGATTCAAGCCCTGTGCAGACTTTTCCAGCCGGGCCAGGTGCTCGTCCAGCAGATAAATCCGCCCTTCCTCGGCTTTGATGCTTTCAAACACCCCATCCCCCCGGTGCACCAGGTGGTCGTCCACGGGAATGAGCATCTGCTTGGGATCTTTGGTGATGGCCCGCAGGCGGTGCTCATAAAAGGCGTAGAGCGCCCCCTCGCCGCTACGTTTAGCGGCCAGGAGGCGCTCGGCATAAGCTTCGCCGGTTAAAACCGGAATCTGATATTCGTCCATGCGGCGGTTTGCAACCTAGGCAAGGAAGAATTTGGGATCGCGCACCCGCACAAGGTCGCGCTCCAGCAAAGTTTCCGCAATCTGCACGGTGTTGAGGGCCGCGCCCTTGCGAATATTGTCGGCCACGCACCAGAAATTCAGGCCATTGGCAATGGTCTCGTCCTCGCGGATGCGGCCCACAAACACCTCATCTTCGCCCGAGGCCAAAATGGGCATGGGGTAAAGTTTTTCAGACGGATTATCGTAAACAGCCACACCCGGAGCCTGGCTCAGAATGGCGCGGGCTTCGGCAGCACTGAGCTTCTTGACTGTTTCAATATTAATGGCCTCGCTGTGCCCGTAAAACACGGGCACGCGTACCGTGGTGGCCGTGACCTTGATGCCGGGGTCGCCCATGATCTTGACGGTTTCCAGGGTCATTTTCATTTCTTCCTTGGTGTAGCCGTTGGGCAGAAACACGTCGATGTGCGGCAGACAGTTGAAGGCAATCTGGTACGGATAGACCTTGATTTCCGGTTCCTGCATGTTCATCATCTGGCGCACCTGGTCTTCCAGCTCGCGGATGGCCTTTTGCCCGGTGCCGGACACGGCCTGATAGGTGGACACAACCACGCGGGTAATTGTGGCGGCTGCGTGCAGGGGCTGCAGGGCTACTACCATCTGAATGGTGGAGCAGTTGGGGTTGGCGATGATGCCGTTGTGCTCGTCCAGATGATGGGCGTTGACTTCCGGCACTACCAACGGGCAGCGTTCGTCCATGCGCCAGGCCGAGGAGTTGTCCACCACCGTGCAGCCGTGCGAAACGGCCAGAGGGGCAAACTTCTCCGAAGTGCCGCCACCGGCGGAAAACAAGGCCAGGTCCACGCCTTTGAACGAATCGCCTTTAAGCTCCTGCACGGTCAGCTCGCCGCCGGCAAACGGCAGCTTGCTCCCGGCTGAGCGGGATGAAGCCAGGGCAATAATTTCGGAAGCGGGAAATTCCCGGGATTCCAGGATATCCAGCATTTCACGGCCAACGGCGCCGGTTGCGCCGACCACTGCCACCACCGGCTTGCGGCCGGATTTCACATTCACGGACATGGGTCTAATCTCCAGATAAATATAGTAGTACACCCAACGGTGTAAGCACCTGGCACCATAGGTCAAGGACGCCTGAAAGACAATGCCCCGCTGAAAAAAATCAAATTTTGGCCTGTTTTGCTTTTTTCCGGCGTTTATTAAGCGTTGCGCCCGGCACTTGACCTTGCGCCCCAATGCTGTAGACATAACAGGCATGGCCGCAGCACAAGCACGTATTCTGATCATCGACGACGAGCCGGGTATCCGGTTTTCCCTGCGCGGCATCCTGGAAGAAGATGAAGGGCACCTGGTCAGCGAAGCGGAAAGCGCCGAGCAGGGCCTGGAAATATTATCCAGAGAGGTGCCGGACGTGGTTTTTCTGGATATCTGGCTGCCGGGCATGGACGGGCTGGAAGCCCTGCTCCAAATTCGCGAGGCTTATCCTACGTTACCGGTGATCATGATCTCCGGGCACGGCACCATTGAATCCGCAGTTACCGCCATTCGCGAAGGCGCCCACGATTTCATTGAAAAGCCCTTGTCGCTGGAACGGGTGGTCCTGGCGGTTAACCGGGCTTTGGAAGTCGCTTCCCTGCGCCGGGAAAACCTGGCGCTTAAATCCGGCCTGGCCCCCTCGTTTACCGAAATCAGCGGCCAATCAGCGGCCATAGAAACCATCAAAGAACAAATATCCAGGGTGGCCCCCACCGACGCCTGGGTGCTCATTAACGGCGAAAACGGCACCGGCAAAGAAGTGGCTGCCCGGTCTTTGCACAGCCAGAGCAAGCGCCGCGACAAACCCATGGTGGCGGTCAACTGCGCGGCCATTCCCGAGGAACTCATTGAATCGGAATTGTTCGGCCACGAAAAGGGCGCCTTTACCGGCGCCGAGGCTGCCCGGCCCGGCCGGTTTGAAATGGCCCACCAGGGCACGTTGTTCCTCGATGAAATAGCTGACATGAGCCTGAAAACCCAGGCCAAAATTCTGCGCCTGTTGCAAGAGCAAAAATTCGAGCGCGTCGGCGGCACCCGCGCCATCAAGGTGGATGTGCGGGTCATTGCCGCCACCAACAAAGACTTGGAAACGGAAATTGCCGCCGGGCGCTTCCGGGAAGACCTCTATTACCGCCTGAAAGTTTTCCCCATCACCATTCCGCCCTTGCGCGAGCGCGGGGACGACATCCTGCTCCTGGCGGGAATATTTCAGGCCGCCTTTGTCCACGAGCATGGCTTTAAACCCCTGGATTTCACCCCCGAGGCCAAAGCCAGCCTGCTGGCCTACGCCTGGCCCGGCAATGTGCGCGAGCTGCGCAACTTTGTGGAACGCATGCTCATTATTTACGCCGGGCAGTGCATCGACGCAGACCAACTGCCGCCGGAAATGACCCGCCACGGTCAAAAAGCGGCCCTCGCCCCCTGCGACTCCGGCGCCTTTGGCGAACTTATGGATAACGACTCATTCCGCGCGGCCCGCCAGCAGTTCGAAACCGCATATCTCGCGCGCAGGTTCAAGGAATTCAACGGCAATATCAGTCGCCTGGCCGAACACATCGGCCTGGAGCGCAGCTACCTGTCGCGCAAGCTCAAAGCCTACGGCATCGGCCAGGAATAATAACGGCCAGAAATACGCACTTTAGAGCAGTTCAACTTTGAAATGCTACAAAACTCAAGTACCAAGCGCTGGCAT
>CAZNBK010000024.1:15357-15632 GCA_964571105.1 uncultured Desulfovibrionaceae bacterium | reverse complement strand
GCTGCCGGGGGATCGGCTTGCTTTCCACCGGCGAGTCGGGTTGGGGGGTAGCGGATTGGGATTTGCTGCAAGCGGTGAATGCCAGGACGGAAACGATAAAGGCCAGAATGAGAAATCTGGTGAGACGCATAAAATGCTCCTGTACTGTTGGTAGGCAGTCCTGCCTTCCTATAGGCCGGTTTGTATTTTACTGCAAGCCCGGTGTTTGAGCGGCGCGCGCGTGACCGAGAGGGATACGCTGGCGACAATTTCGCGGGCGCTGCGAAGCACAGCAC
>CAZNBK010000024.1:14012-15347 GCA_964571105.1 uncultured Desulfovibrionaceae bacterium | reverse complement strand
AATGTTAAAATGCTCTAAAGACAGCGTTTGCACTTAAATTTTGTAGTATTTCAAAGTTGAAACGTTCTAATTGTTGAGCAATTGTTCGGGCATGGGCCTTGACGCAGCATACCCTTTGGCATAACTCAGGATAAAGAACCAGAGTATTTTAACCGCGAATTTATATATTGCTAAAATGCTCTGGCGGCGCTCACTGATCTGCGCTAACGTTTAAACGGGACAACCCGAGCAGGACCACATGAACAAGAGATTCCAGCTTAATGAACACGGGACAACCGCCTCCAAGGAAATACTGTGTGGAGTGACCACATTTCTGACCATGTCGTACATCCTGTTTGTGAACCCGGCCATTGCCTCGGAAAGCGGCATGCCCGCAGCCGGTGTGTTTGTAGCCACGGCACTGGGCGCGGCCATATGTAGTTTTATCATGGGCTTTGTTGCCAATACGCCGTTTGGCATGGCGCCGGGCATGGGCCTGAATACCTTTTTTGCCTATGTCATTTGCACGGCCATGGGGTTTGTCTGGCAGGAAGCCCTGGCCCTGGTGTTCATGGCCGGTGTGGTGCATTTGCTGATAATGGCCACCGGCCTGCGCAAGGCCCTGGTAAATGCCATTCCGCATCATTTAAAAATGGCTTTCGGGGTGGGGCTGGGTTTGTTTATCGCCTATGTCGGGTTGAAAAACGCCGGGCTGCTGATGTTTACTACCCCGCCCGGACAATATAACATTCTCGCAAACGGTACGGTCATCAGCGGTTCAGGCGTGGTCCCCAGCTTGGTGGGCAGTATCGGCGCGCCGCAGATTATCGCCCTTACCGGCCTGACAGTCATGCTGCTGCTTCTGGCTCTTGAAAAGAAAACCGGCGACACTTACGCCGCCCTGCCCATCGGTATTTTGGCCGCTACCTTTGTGGGCATACCCATGAACATCACCAACCTGATCGGCGTGAGTTTCATCGACCTGTCCTCGGTGCTGGAAATCAGGGAAGTATTCTCCGCCTTCTGGGGTGATCCCGGTTTCCTATCCATCTTTGCCGACCCGCACAAAATACTTATCGCCAGCCTGATGATCCTGATTT
Organism: uncultured Desulfovibrionaceae bacterium; assembly: GCA_964571105.1. GTDB lineage: Bacteria > Desulfobacterota > Desulfovibrionia > Desulfovibrionales > Desulfovibrionaceae > JAVBRZ01. The sequence goes on along the minus strand of CAZNBK010000024.1, from coordinate 14,268 downwards.
TGCTTGTAACCAACGTCATGGACTCGGTGGGCACCATTATCGGCATCGGCCAGGTGCAGGGGGCGGAAGTGTTTAAAGATGAAGACATGGACAAGTTCAGCAAGGCAGGCTCCGTGACCAAACTGGACAAGTCCTTGCTCTGCAACGCCATAGGCGGCAGCCTGGGGGCGGTGGTGGGCACCAGCACAGTGACCACCTATATGGAGTCCATCACCGGCATCGTGGCTGGCGGGCGCACCGGCCTGGCTGCGGTAAC
>CAZNBK010000024.1:12628-13940 GCA_964571105.1 uncultured Desulfovibrionaceae bacterium | reverse complement strand
ATGTTTTTGATCTGCCTGCCCCTGGCCAATTTTTTCAGCATCATCCCCCCGCAGGCCATTGCCCCGGCCTTGATCGTGGCCGGAGTGTTCATGTTTCCCCTGGTTAGCCGCATCAACTGGAACAGCTTTGAAGAGGCTTTTCCGGCTTTTGCCACGGCCTTGTGCATTCCTCTGACTTACGGTTTTGTATACGGAATTGCGGCGGGCGTGCTTTCCCATGTGGTCATTCAGGTGTCCATGGGCAAATGGCGAAATATCCACCCCATGCTTTATGCCATTGCCCTGGTCTTCATCGTGGTGGTAGGGGCCGAAACCTGGCTGTAAAAGAGCGTTACCCATGAAAACAACCATATTCGTCCGCATTCTTCTGGCCACGCTGCTGCCCCTCGTGTTTGTGTTTGCCATGGTCATCATCACCATCAGCAACATCATTTACGCCAACAGCGTAAACACAGCGCGGGAAACCACCTCTTGGGAAGCCGGGCAGATGGCCGGACAGTTTTCCGGTAAATTGGAAACCGTGGCCTCGTTTTTGGAGGTCTTCAGCCAGAATATGTCTGAACTGGACTATCAGGCGCCGGATACATTGCCCGCAGTAGAAAAGTTGCTGGAGCGACTGTTGCAGGCGGATCCTTCTTTCCACAGCACCTGGTTCGCTTTTGAACCCGGGGTGTTTTCCGGGCGGGGGTATGTTTACCAAACATTGCTGCGCCAGGATGGGGTAATTAGGGAAATATCGGATATGAGTCCGGAGCAGTTACGCGACCCCGCTCTCTCCCCCTGGTATCACGAGCCCATATCCAGCGGTCGGTTGTTTTTGGATATGGTTTCCGATTATGATTACGGCTTGGGTGGCGGAGCAGAAATTTCCGCAACCATGTCCGTGCCGATCCGGTCCGGCGACCGAATTATCGGCGCTGTGGGCGTGGACATTAACTACGACAAGATCCTTAAGGTCGAAGAGTTGCAACTGGGGCCGAACTGGCTGCTTATGCTCGTTTCCAGGGATGGACGGATAGTTTACGCCAATGATCCGGAGCAGACCGGCCGCAATCTTTTTGAGTACCAGTTTGACAATCTGTCTGAGATGCAGGTTTCCATATACAACGAAACACCTTACGTGGGAGAAACTTTTTCTCCGCCGGCGGGCGTTGACTCTCTGATTTGCCTGTATCCGATTTCTCCGGGAAGCAGCAGGGAGTTTGTGCATTTGTATCTGAGCACGCCCATTCAGGATATTTATGCCGTGGCCCGCTCCGCGCTGGAGCTGATTATTTCCACCAGCATTCTCGGTCTGATTTTACTGGGGTTC
>CAZNBK010000024.1:9895-12577 GCA_964571105.1 uncultured Desulfovibrionaceae bacterium | reverse complement strand
AGCGTATATGTGGCCACCAGGAATATTGTCCGCCCCATTAAGCAATTGACCACAGCCTTTAACAAGGTGTCTAAAGGCGAACTGGAAGAAGTGTCTGCGGCGGAGGAAAAAGACGCCACACCGAGCAATGTGGTGGAGCTGAACATTCTGCATGCGGCTTTGCACGATATGCTCACGCAGATAAATTTGACCCATGAGTTGCGGCTCAAGGCCTCTGAAGAAAAAGTCGAAAAAGAGAAGGTGCTTGCGGCTTCGCAGGCCAAATCGCAATTTCTGGCCAATATGTCCCATGAAATACGCACGCCCATGAACGCCATTTTGGGCATTACCGAGATACTGCTGCACAGCGAGCAGCTTTCCGAGCAGGAGCGCAAGTATATCGGCGACATCAAAATTTCCTCCGGGGCGTTGTTGACCATTATCAACGATATTTTGGACATCTCCAAGCTGGAGTCCGGCAAGCTGACGTTGGAGGAAAAAGACTTCGATTTTGAAGAGCTTCTGAATAATCTTCAGACCATGGGCGAATATCTGGCCGCCCCCAACGGGTTGACATTCAATTTTGAAAAGAGCGACAAGCTGCCCGCTTGCCTGCACGGCGACGATGTGCGCCTGCGCCAGGTGCTGTTGAATATTCTCAGCAATGCCTGCAAATTCACCACCCAAGGCTCGGTTATCTTCCGGGTCACCTCCGATGACGGCAGGCTGATTTTCTCCATTGCCGACACCGGGCCCGGCATCAGCGAAGAGGACCAGGTTGCGCTGTTTGAACCGTTCAAGCGGGTGGACACTGCCCGCACCGTGCAGGGCACGGGCCTGGGGTTGTCCATCAGCAAAAATCTGGTGGATATGATGGGCGGTGAAATCAGACTGCACAGCGAATTGGGGAAGGGCAGCACCTTTACGGTGATTATTCGGGAAGTGCTCGGGACCGATTGCGGTAAAAAAGAAAGCCGGGACGCAAAACGCGTGGAGTACAAGCCCGGCGTGAAAGTGCTCATTGTCGATGACAACGATATCAACTTGAGCGTGGCCGATGGGCTGCTGAGCGGCTTGTACGGGTTCAGCTGCGATCTGGCTCTGTCCGGAGCCGAGGCCCTGGAAAAAATACAGGCCAATGACTATGTGCTGGTGTTCATGGATCACATGATGCCGGAAATGGACGGCGTGGAAACCACCAAACGCATCCGGGCCTTGGGCGGCAAATATGCCGCCATTCCAGTGATTGCGCTCACAGCCAATGCCGTAAAGGGCGCCCGCGAGGCCATGCTCGATTCCGGCATTGATGACTACTTAAGCAAACCCATAGAAATAGACACCCTGGATAGCGTGCTGGCCAAGTGGGTGCCCGCCGAACTCAAGGTCGGGTGATCCGGGCGGGCGTGGGGCACGCAGCGTATATATCCGCAAAGCTATCAATTTGAGATTGTGTTTATCTGCTTTTGGGGGCCAGGGCCGGAAGATCAGCCCGGGGCACCCCTGGCCACCTGCGGCTGGTTTAGTCTGTGGTTGATCATAATCCGGTAATGGGATCCCAGATGTCGAGGGATGTTTAATTGCAGGCTGCGTAGAACGTGGCGGTGTCCAGCCTTCATCAGCGGCGGCTATTTTAGAGCCTTTCAATTTTATGGGGGGGAGGTCGCGGGCACCGGGTTTGCTTTCACCCAAGCGACCTCCCCCTCCCCCCTGGAGGCCGGAATTTTTTAGACGTTGTCGCGGCGCATGATTTCCAGAATAGTATTGTTGACTGCCAGCATGCCGGGGTTGGCGATGCGGCCGATGTTGCGCATGGTTTCTTCCACGGTAGCGCCCACAATGCCGCTCAAGGGCGGAATAACCACTCCGGCTATGGCCAGTTGCGCAGACAATACGCCGATGCCCGCAGCGGATACGGCCTTGAGCGTACAGCCGAGATTGCCGCCGTCGCAGATCATGCCCGTGAGGTTGGCGGCCATATTGTCAATGGTCCCGGCAATGGCTTTTTCATCCCCGCCCATGAGGTAGGCGGCTCCAGCGGCCATGCCCGTGCCTGCGGCCACGGCGCAACCGCAGAAGGCGGACAGCCTGCCGGTATAGTGCTTGATGTACATGGTCACCAGGTAACTCATGGCAATGGAGCGGGCCAGTTTATCGTCGCTCGCGCCGCTGCTCTTGGCCAGCGCGGCCAGGGGCATGGTGCAGATGACGCCGTGGTCGCCGCTGCCGCAGATGGTCATGGCGGCTTTGGGTTTGCCGCCCATGCGGGCGTCAATGGCCATGGCCAGGGATATTTGGGCGGTACTTACCGCATCGGAAGAGAGAACGCCGGATTTTTCCATGGCCGCCATGGTCGCGCCCACGCCCATGCCCGCGCCGTTGCGGCCCGCTTCCATGAGTTCGGAGTTAACGGCAACTGCTTCCAATACAAAGGCGATATCCGCAGCAGGTACAGATTGCACAAAGTCATAAAAATCGTGCAGAGTCAGCTCGGTGACGTCGAAGCCTTGGGCCTGCGCAGCGGCAGGGGCGGGCGCCGTGTCCGGGGTGCTCGTTTCCTTGCGGCTGACAGCCTGGCCGTTGGCTTCCACCAGAGTGATATTGTCGTGGATGCGCTCAATAACTGCCCGGCCAACGCCCTTGTCCGTGGTTACCGTAGCGTCGATGCGGATTTCCTGTAGGCCCTCCAGCATGCGCACGGTGGCG